>JABDJY010000319.1 GCA_013003285.1 Alphaproteobacteria bacterium
AGGCTGGATGGGGGAACATTACACCATCCCCTGGGAGCCCATTCCGGCGACCGATTTATTCGCCGCCACCGTTTTCGCTCAAACCGAGCGGATCCGCATCGGAACCGGTATCGTGCTTTTACCCATGCATGATCCTCGCCAGGTGGCGCTGCGAATCGCTTATCTCGACCATCTGTCGAAAGGACGACTGAATTTCGGTATTGGCGCCGGTGGCGCGCCGACCGATTTCCAGTTTTGGGACATCGACTACAAGGAAGGCGAACACCGTGCGCGTATGCGCGAATCCATCGAGGTGATTAAGCGATTATGGACCGAGGATGATCCCTTCGAGCACAATGGCAAGTTCTGGCAATTCAAGGTGCCGGAACCGATGATGAATGTGCCGCTCTATCACCATATTCGGCCCTATCAGGATCCACACCCACCGATCGCTGTCTCCGGCTTGCACAAATCCTCGGAATCGCTGGTCACGGCGGGCGAGAACGGTTGGATTCCCATGAGCATCAACTACCTGCCGGCGCGCAATCTGATTACCCATTGGGATGCGGTTTGCGATGGCGCGAAGAAAGCTGGGAGGCCGGCCCCGAGCCGCCGTAACTGGCGGATCGCGCGTGAGGTCTATGTGGCCAAGACCGACCAGGAAGCGCGCGATCATGTGCTCAACGGTCCGATTGCGGCGGCCTATACCAACTATATGTACAATGTTTTAAAGTCGCTGGGTGCGGTCGATCTGTACAAAGAAGACCCTGACATGCCGGATGAGGCGCTGACGGCGGAATATGTCTGCGACAAGATCTGGGTCGTCGGCAGTCCCGACACGGTCGCCGAGAAACTCGAAACCCTGTACAACGATGTCGGCGGTTTCGGCACCGTATTGCAGATTCAGTACACCTACGAGCCGTTCCAGCAGTGGAAAGATAATATGGAGTTGTTCGCCAATGAGGTGATGCCGGGCCTCAAGCATCTCGTACCCGATGATGAGGAGTCTGCCGCAGCGGCACAGTGACCTACGAACCGGAAGTCATACGAACAGGGAGTACCTGTCATGTCGGTTGCCGCTGATATCGAGCGCTCGGTCACGCCGGACGTTACCCACTGCATTGCTGAAGAAGAGATTCCGATCATTGATGTCGGCTTGTATTTGGCCGGCGATGTGGAGGCGCGCGAACAATTCGCAGTCGATCTCAGGGCGATCCAGGAAAGTCTGGGATTCTTCGTGATCGTCAATCACGGCGTGTCCCAGGACTTGATCGACCGCAGTTTTGATCAGGTCGCCGAGCTATTCGCTTTGCCGCTCGAAACCAAGATGAAGTATCAGGTCGATTATCACCATATCGGCTACATCCCCGATAAGGCGAGCGTGCTGCGCCATTCGGAAATCTCGAAGGCCAATAAGAACAAGAAGAAGGACAAGAACGAAGGCTGGTCGTTCATGCGCGAGCGCACGCTCGACGATCCCAAGGTGGTGGCTAATGTGCGCCATCGTGGCCTCAATAAATGGCCCGACGAGTTACCCAATTTCCGCGCGATCATCCGTGAATATCAAGACACCATGGAGGTGCTGGCGCTGAAAATGCTGCCGGTCTATGCGCGCGCGCTGGGAATGCCGGCCAACTATTTCGACCACAAATTTACCTGTCCGGAATATTACAACCGCTGTTCCTGGTATCCGCCGACCGAGGTTGAGCAGGGGCAACTCTCCGTTGGGCCCCATTCCGACCATAGCTCGATGACCTACCTTCCCTTGATGGAGGTGCCGGGGCTCGAGGTTATGGCGCCGTCGGGTAAATGGATACAGGTCGATCCGCTGCGTGGCGGCATCGTCGTCAACACCGGTGAGTTCATGAACCGCTGGAGCAATGGGCGCTTTATCGCGACACCCCATCGCGTGGTGCCGCCGGTGCGCGACCGTTATGCGCTGACCTTCTTTTTTAATTCCAACGACGAGACCCTGGCCGATCCGCTGCCAACCTGCGTCGAGCCGGGGACCGAGCCCCAATACGAACCCATCTCGTTTCACGATTTCCAGGTGGGCTATTTGGACACCAATTATATCTACCGCACTGCGGAGATGGACAAAGACTAACGGCGAAGGAGGCAAAGCCATGTCGGTTGCCGCAGAAATCGATCCCACCGTCACACCGGATATCGCCCGGTGTATCGTGGAAGAGGAAATACCGATCGTCGATGTGGGCGCCTATTTATCCGGTGACATTGCCGCGCGCGAACAATTGGCGGTCGATCTGCGGGCGATCCAGGAAAGCCTCGGTTTCTATGTCATCGTCAATCACGGCGTGCCGCAGGATTTGATCGACCGCAGCTTCGAGCAAGTCGCCGAGTTATTCGCGCTGCCCCTCGGTACCAAGATGAACTACCGGGTCGACTTCCACCATATCGGCTATATCCCCGACAAGGCGACGGTACTGCGCTGGTCGAACATCGCCGACAATAAGAAGAAGGATCTAAACGAGGCCTGGGCCTTCATGCGCGAGCGCACGCCCGACGACCCCAAGGTGGTCGCCAATGTGCGCCATCGTGGGCTCAACAAATGGCCCGAGGAATTGCCGAACTTCCGACCGGTGATCCTGGAGTATCAGGAAACCATGGCGATCCTGGCGCAAAACATGCTGCCGGTCTATGCCCGCGCACTGGAGTTGCCGGCGGATTATTTCGACAGCAAGTTTTCCCATCCCGAATATTACAATCGCTGTGCCTGGTATCCGCCGGTCGAGGCGGAGGAGGGGCAGTTTTCGCTGGCGCCCCATGCCGATCATAGCTCGATCACCTATCTACCGCTGATGGACGTGCCGGGGCTGGAAGTCATGGCGCCGTCGGGCAAATGGATCGAGATCGAACCGCTGCGCGGCGGCATCGTCGTCAACACCGGCGAGTTCCTCAACCGCTGGACCAATGGACGCTTTATCGCCACGCCGCACCGGGTGGTGCCGCCGAAGAAGGACCGCTATGCGCTGACCTTCTTCTTCAACGCCAATGACGAGACCGTTGCCGATCCCATGCCGACCTGCATCGAGCCTGGTGAAAAACCCCAATACGAACCCATGTCGTTCCACGATTTCTTCATCACCTATATGGACGGTAACTATATCTACCGGACCGCGGAGATGGATGAGGATTAGCGGCGGCGATTAATCTGATATAGGGGGAGAGCAGGCCGTCGCGAGCCGCTATTATGGCGCGAGGGTTTTTATAGCTCGCCGGACAATTCGGCGATGCAATGCGTATTGGGAGAACGCGGTAACAATGAGTGATAAACACCTTCTGGTCGAAATCCGCGACCGGGTTCTCTATGCGACCCTGAATCGGCCAGAGAAGCACAATGCCTTGAGCCTGTCGTTGCTGGCCGACTTGCGTCAATTGTTCGAAGCCCAGGCAGGCGACGAGACCTTGCTGGCCGTGGTGCTGACCGGCACTGGCGAAAAGACCTTTGCCGCCGGCGGCGATCTGCGGGAGCTGGCGGCCCTGCGCACCGAAGCCGAGGCCGAACAGATGTCGCGCGACGTTAAGGCCGTGCTGAACGTCATTCGTACCTTCCCGGTGCCGGTGATCGCCGCGCTGAACGGCAATACTTTCGGCGGGGCGGCGGAACTCGCGGTCGCCTGCGATTTCCGGATCGCCGCCGCCCATGCCAGGATCGGCTTTGTCCAGGGCCGGCTTGCTCTCTCGACCGCATGGGGCGGTGGCCCCGACCTGTTGCAGCTTCTCGGCCGGTCTCAGGGGTTACGTCTGATGGTGACCGGCGAAATGGTCGCCAGCGATGCGGCCTTGGCCATGGGTTTGGTCGATAAAGTCACTGGCGAGGACGAGAGTTTGGGCGAAGCGGTCGAAGCGTTCCTCGAGCCCCTGCGAAAACAGGCGCCGCAGGTGATGCGGGTGTTCAAGGCGCTCGCCGATGCTCATCGGCGCGGCGATTCACGCGAGACAATGCAGGAAATAGAGACCAAGATGTTCGTCGGCACCTGGGTGCATGACGATCATTGGGAGGCGGCGGAGAAGGTCCTGCCGTCACGGAAATAGAAATATGAGCAGCACAACCGAATCCCATACTGACCAAGACGAACCGGCCGAACGCACGCCGCCGAATAAGCCGAACCCGGTGACGCCGTCGGGCATCGAAGTGCCGGTGGTGGCGACGCCCGATATGGTCGACTTCGCCAATGTGGGTGAGCCGGGTCAGTATCCCTTCACCCGGGGCATTTTCGAGAACGGCTTTCGCGGCCGCTTATGGACGATCCGACAATATTCCGGCTTCGGCACCGCCGAGGAATCCAACGAGCGCTACCGGTTCCTGCTCGACCAGGGCCAGACTGGATTATCGGTGGCCCTCGATCTGCCGACCCAATGCGGCTACGACCCCATCGACCCCATGGCGCGGGCCGAGGTGGGCAAGGTCGGCGTCTCCTTGTCGAACCTGGCGGAAGTGGAGCTGCTGTTCGACGGCATCGATGTGGGGTCGATCTCGACATCGTTTACCATCAACGGTACGGCGTCGATCAGCTATGCCATGTACTGCGCGGTCGCCGATAAGCAGGGCGTGCCACGCGAGAAGCTGACCGGCACCATCCAGAACGATATTTTGAAAGAGTATGTGGCGCGCGGCACCTGGATCTTCCCGGTCAAGCCGTCCATGCGCCTGATCGCCGACACCATCCTGTTCTCCAACCAGCAGACCCCGCGCTTCAATGCGATTTCCATCGCTGGCGCCCATGTGCGCGACGCCGGCTGCACGGCGGTTGAGGAGATGGGCTACACGCTGGCCAACGGGTTGGCCTATACCGACGAGCTGATCCGCCGCGGCGGCGATGTGGAGAAATTCGCCCGCCGGCTCAGTTTCTTCTTCTACGTTCATATGGATTTCTTCGAGGAAATCTGCAAATTCCGCGCCGGCCGCCGGCTGTGGGCGAAGCTGATGAAGGAACGCTATGGGGTCGAAGACCCGAAGGCGCAGATGTTCCGCTTCGGGGTGGTCTGCGGCGGCTCGTCGCTGATCGGCTCGCAACCCCACAACAATATCGTGCGCGTCGGGACCGAGACCATGGCGGCGGTACTGGGCGGCGCCCAATCGATCTTTACCTGCGCCTTCGACGAGGCCTTCCAGATTCCGACCGAACATTCGGCCGAGATCGCGCTGCGTACCCAGCAGATCATCGCCCATGAGAGCGGCATTGCCCGCACCGTCGACCCGTTGGGCGGTAGCTACTATGTGGAGTGGCTGACCGACCAGATGGAGGCCGGCATGATGCAAGTGATCGATGAGATCGAGCAGTATGGCGGTGTCGAGAAGGCGGTCGAGGATGGTTGGCTGCAAATGAAGATCGCCCAGCGCGCCTCGGAGCGCAAACGCGCTGCCGATACCGGCGAGACGGTCATTGTCGGGCAAAACTATTATCGCCGCGACGATCAGAACGAAGGTATCGGCGAAGTATTCAAACTCGACCCGCAAGCCACAGCCAAGGTCGTCGAAAAATACGAACGCGTCCTGGATACCCGCGACAGCGCCGCGGCCGAGCGCTCTTTGGCGGCATTGGAAAAAGCAGCTGCCGATGACGGCGAAAATCTCATGCCCTATCTCATCGATTGCTGCCACGCCTACGCCACCGTCGGCGAGATGATCGCGACCCTGAAAGGCCAATGGGGTGAATTCGAAGAGCCGGTGCGGCTGTGAGAACGATCGATAAACGAACCCTCTCCCCATGGGAGAGGGGGCTTAGGGCGCTTGAAATCAATAGTAACGGGCAGGCCGTAAAATCATGAGCCTTAAGGGAAAACGCATCTTGATCGCCAAGCCGGGGCTCGATGGCCACGATGTGGGGGCGAAGATCATTGCGTTGGCGCTGCGCGACGCCGGCGCCGATGTGATTTATACCGGCCTGCGCAAAAGTCCGGATTATATCGCGCGGGTTGCGGTCGATGAGGATGTGGACGCGGTGGGCCTGAGCATGTTGTCGGGCAGCCACAAGGAAATCGTCGCCGATACGGTGCAGTGCCTGGAAGCGCTCGACGCCGCCGACATCAAAATTTTTGTCGGCGGCACGATCCCCACCGACGACCATGCGGGGCTGATCGCCGCCGGGGTGTGTGGCATCTATACCGCCGAAATGACCATCGACGATGTGCTGGCCGCGATCGACAAGGAGCTGGCGGCGTGAGCAGCGGTCCCCTGTCGGGCATTCGCATTCTGGAAGTGGGTCACGTTCTCGCCGGCCCATTTTGCGCCATGATCTTGGCCGATCTGGGCGCCGACGTGATCAAGATCGAGCCGCCGGCCGGCGATATGGCGCGCAACATCACTGGTAACTTCACCGGCCCCTACAATGATTATTTCAGCAGCATCAACCGCAACAAACGCGGCATCGTGCTCGATCTGGGAAGCGCCGACGGACAAGCCCAAATGGCCGAACTGGCGGCCTCGGCCCATGGGTTGATCACCAATCTGCGGCCCTCGACCATCAAGCGGTTCGGGCTGACCTATGACGCGCTCAAGGCCCATAACGACAAGCTGGTCTGTGTGGCGCTGACCGGCTTCGGCCTCGACGGTCCGTATGCCGACAAGCCGGCCTACGACTATATCGTCCAGGCATTGACCGGGGTGATGGCGCTGACCGGCGATCCGGGCGCCGTGCCGACCAAGGCGGGCTATTCCGCAGTCGATAATTCCACCGGCATGATGGGCGCGGTCGGCCTGTTGGCGAAGATCGTCGAAGGCAAGGGCGGCCAGGTCGATGTGTCCCTGTTCGATACCATGCTCATGCAGCTCAATTATCTAGCCTCGGCCTATCTCAATCACGGCGTTAAGCCGCAGCGCATCGCCAATAGCGGCCACCCCCATATGGTGCCGGCCCAGGTGTTCGGTACGCGCGATGGCTACGCGGTGTTGTTCATCTCCACCGATAAGTTTTGGCGGCGGTTCTGTGAGATTGTCGGCTGGCCCGAGCGTGCCGACGATCCCAAATTCGCCACCATGGCGGCGCGCGGCGAAAACCGCGAAGAGGTCATCGCCGCAACGACAGAGCTCATGAAAACCCGCGACACGGCGGAATGGGTCGATCTGTTGGGCGCCGAGGGTATCGTCATATCCGGCGTCGAGACGTTGGAGGCCGCGCTCGACGGCGATCTGGCCGCGTCCCGCGATATGGTGGCGATCATTCCGACCCCGGACGGCCCGCTGCGCGTCGTCGGCAACCCGATCAAGATGTCCGACCATGCGGCCCATTACGCGCTGCCGCCGTTGCTTGGCGAACATACTGACCAGGTTTTGGCCGGCCCCGTGGCGACGGCGGCCAAATGAGCAAGGGGTCGCGTAATCCCCGGCGCGAAATGAGCCGCGCCTTGTCCCGGGTCGCCAACGCCACTGTTGCGGAAACCCTGGAAACACAGGCCGAACTGCCCGAACAGGTGCTCTATCGTATCGGTGTCACCGGTGCGCCGGGGGCGGGCAAGAGCACGCTGATCAGCCGCTTGGCCGCGCGGCGGGTCGAGCGCGGCGCCAAGGTCGCGGTGGTCGCCATCGATCCCACAAGCCCGGTGTCGCAGGGCTCCATCCTTGGCGACCGTATTCGCATGGATGCGGTGTCCGACGATCCGAACATCTTTATCCGGTCGATCCCCAGCCGCCGCGCCCATGACGGTTTGGCCGACAACACCGCCGATCTGCTCTGGGCCATGGAGGGCCATGGCTTCGACGAGGTGATCGTCGAGACCGTCGGCGTCGGTCAGGCGGAATATTCGGTGCGCGCCATCGTCGATACGGTCGTGCTGGTGCTGCTGCCGGAATCCGGCGACGCGGTGCAGGCCATGAAGGCGGGCTTACTGGAAATGGCCGACATCTACGTGGTCAACAAGGCCGATCTGCCCGGCGCCGAGCTGATGGCCGGCGATATCGCGGCCACGGCGGCGCGTCAGGCCGCCCCTGAAATCAACGGCGGTGACGGATGGGTGCCGCCGGTATTGCAGACTTCGAGCCGGGATGCCGCGAGTTTCGCCGCGCTGGATGCGGCCATCGAGGCGCATCGCGCCTGGCGGCAGAACCGGATCGATCATGATGCGGTGCGCCGCGCACGCAGCCGCTACCAGGTGCAGGGGCTGATCGGACGCCGCGCGGAAGAGCTGTTGGAGACCATGCCGGACGCCGATCTCGACCGGTCGCCGAAAGAAATTTATGAGGCGCTGCTACAACAGCTGGCAACGGCGCCGGGGGAGGGGGAAACATGAGCGATAGTACTATCGATTGGGAGGCCTATCTTGATCACATGGCAACGCTGGTGGAAACCAACATCCCTGATGAGTATCGGGCCGCCGTCATCGAGTACTTAAAACTAACCCACACCATCGCCCAACCGATGCTCGAGTTCGAACTTCCCGAAGACAGTGAACCAGCACCGGTATTTCGGCCGTGAGCGAAGACCTACTGTTAAGTGACGCGGCGTGGATCGCCGGTACAGTCCGCAGCGGCGAAGTCAGCGCCCGCGCAGTGGCGGAAGCGGCCCTGGACCGCATTTCCAATCTCGATCCAACCTATAACAGTTTCACCGAGGTCATTAGCGAGCAGGCGCTGATTGACGCCGACCTTGTCGACAACGTTGTTCGCAATGGTGGCGATCCGGGGCCGTTGGCAGGCGTGCCATTCGCGGTAAAGAATTTGTTCGATATCGCCGGCGTGACGACCTTGGCGGGATCGAAAATGTATCGAGAAAATCCACCGGCCACCAAGGATGCTACAGCGGTCTCGCGCTTACGTCAGGCCGGCGGCGTGTTGATAGGCGCGCTGAATATGAGCGAATTCGCCTATGGGTACACCAACGAGAACACGCATTACGGGCCAGCGCGTAATCCCCACGATGGCGCGCGCGTATCTGGCGGTTCATCTGGCGGTTCCGGTGCGGCTGTGGCCGGTGGCCTGGTGCCGCTCAGCTTGGGTTCGGACACAAATGGCTCGATCCGCCTGCCAGCCGCCTTATGCGGCGTGTTCGGCTTCAAACCGACTTACGGCGCGCTAAGTCGTGCCGGCACGGCGCTCTTTGCGTCGAGCTTCGACCATATCGGACCGTTTGCCCGCTCGGTACAGGATATCGCCACGGCCTATGACACAATTCGCGGACCCGACCCAACGGATCCTGTGTGTCACGGGGGTTCCGCCAGCCCGTTACTGGAAACGCTGGATCGGGGTATCGACGGGCTCAGAATCGCCGTCGCCGACGATTATTTTCGCGAAAATGGCACGACGGCCGCTTTTGCTGCAGTTGAGAAAGTAGCGGATGCGCTTGGTGCCAATCAAACGGTGACGATTCCGGAAGCTCGGCGAGCGCGTGGCGCGGCATTCGTGATCACGCATTGTGAGGGCGCGGTTCAGCATCGCGATGATCTGCGCGATCACCTTGACGAATTCGACCCGACCACCCGGCCCGGCTTTATGACCGGATCCCTGTTGCCGGGAAATTGGTATGTGCGGGCGCAGAAGTTTCGTAGTTGGTACCGAAAACAGGTACTGACGTTGTTCGAAGACTTCGATTTGATCTTGGCGCCGGCCACGCCGTTTTCGGCCACGAAAATCGGTCAAAAATCCATGACGCTCGATGGCCAGGACGTACCGGTGATGGCCAATCTGGGGATTTACGCTCAGCCGCTGTCATTTATCGGATTGCCGATCCTCTGTGCTCCTGTGCACGGTATCGGCGCGATGCCGCATGGCGTGCAAATCATTGCAGCGCCGAACAACGACGCTCTCGCGCTGCGGGCTGGTGCCTATCTTGAAGCTTCGGGAGTTTGTAGCGCGCCGGTCGCTGCCGCATAGATTGAGACGAAAAAACCGCCACGATCATTTTCCTGACCGGGCGGCTCCTCTTATCGCCGCGCCTACCTTAATTTCATCAGCGCGGTAACGGGTACAACCTAGCCCAAATATGTTTCACAAATATTACAGTCTGCGAAAATTATCCGGCGTCTATTCCGCCGCTTGTTTGATCTCGTCTTCGAGAATTTCGAAGACCACGGCGCATTCGTCTTCGAGGCGGTCGGCGGCGGCGACCTTCTTGTAGTACTGGTTGCAGACGCGCAACAGCGGCGCCGATAGGCCCAGCGCGTCGGCCTGTTCCTCGACGATATCGAGGTCTTTCCACAAGAGTTTGCTGGGCCCCGCGCAGGGCTGCCATTTGCGCTCGGCGATGATACCGGCGCGCATGCCGAACACGGTCGAGCCGGCGGCGCTGGGACCGACAATGTCGAGCATGGTTTGGTTGTCGAGGCCCATCTGGGCGCCGAACAACATGCCTTCGGCCAGCGCCACGGTATTGGCGCCAACCATGAAGTTGATCATGAGTTTCAGTTTAATGCCGGTGCCGTAGTCGCCGACATAGGAGGTCTTCGGCGCCACCAGTTCGAGCATCGGCTTGACCCGCTCGCAGGCTGCCTCGTCGCCGCTCATCATGATGACGCCCTTGCCGGCGCGGATCACCGGCTGGGTCCCGCTAATCGGGCAATCAATAATTACCGCCGGCGTGTCTTCGACGGCATCTTTGAGTTCTTCCTTGATGGCGACAGGGAAGGTGTTCATTTCGATGATGGTGAGCCCGTCATGGACACCGGCCAGCACCCCATCCGCGCCATAGAACGCGTCGCGTGCGGATTCAACCGTCGGCAGGGCGGAGAGCAGAACGTCGGAAACTTCGGCAAGTTCACGGGCCGTTTCGACGAGTTTACCCCCCATATCAGGGAAATCCTCGGTGCTCGGTCGGCGCACCGCGTAACATTCATAGCCGTGGGGCATGATCAATTCTGCTGTCAATCGGCCGATGAGACCGAGGCCGAGAATTCCAACCTTTACTGCCATTGTTCTGCTCCCGTTAGTTAGTTTTACGCCGCATCTCCCAATAAGGCTGCACGGAACCGGTCGCGCAGATAGGCGCCGTCGCGCGATGGTAAAACCTTCTCGACCTCGTCGGCGGAGATTTTGATATTGGCGAAGAGCGGTCCGTCGCCGACGTGGAGCCGTTTGGCCAAAGCCTCGACACCATCCATCTCGGTAATTTCATCGAGGGCCTTGATCCGGCAGGCGCGGGCGATCGCGGTCAAATCAATACCGTGGGCGGTGGCGCTGGGTTGCGCGCCGGTCTCGCCATAGACCTCGTTATCGAGGACGACGATTGAAAGGTTGGCCGGCGCCTGGGCGCCGATGGTGGTGAGCGCCCCCAATCCCATCAACAGATCGCCATCGCCGGTAATACCCAGCACTGGCTTGTCGGGTTGGGCTAGTGCGAGGCCGAGCGACAGGGATGCGGTGCCGCCCATGGCGCCCCACAGATAAAAATTACGGTGGTCGTCGCCGGCGGCGGCGCAGTCGTAGGTCGCCGAGCCCAGGCCCGAGACCACGAGCAGGTCACCCCGGTCGGCGAGCAGGCGGGCGACAACGTCGCGGCGGTTGAGGCGGGTGTTGGTTTTCATGCTAGCCCTCGCCGGTAAAATCTTTGCGGCCGATCAGCCGCTGCGATAACAGAACCGCAACGCCTTGCGAGCCGTCGAAGGCGATGCGCAGCGCGGAATCCACGGTCTCGGTCACGTCGGCCGGGTCATCGACCCGGTGAACGATAAGGCCCGATTGTTTCAGTATATCGGGGACAGCC
>JABDJY010000382.1 GCA_013003285.1 Alphaproteobacteria bacterium
GCGCGACGGCGATCCATTGGGTGCGGGTGGGGCGCTCGCCCAGAAAGACGAAGCCCAGAAAGACGCTGACCAGGGGGCTCAGAAAATAGCCTAGGCTCGAGGCCACTAGCTGATCGGTGATGACGGAGAAAACGTACATGCCCCAATTGACGCTGACCAAGGCGGCGCTGACAAACAGGGTGGCGAAGACCCGCCGGTCGCTGAGTGCCGCTGTCACCGCTGGCCATTGCCGCCCAATGGTCAGCACCAGAAGCATGAAGGGCAGGCACCAGATGACCCGGTGCGCGATGATCTCGACCGCGCCCAACTCCGCCAGCGCACGGAAATAGAACGGCGTGAAGCCCCAGATCAGAAAGGCGGCCATGCCGAAGCCCAGCCCGGCGACCTCGTCGCGGGTAAGGCTTCGTTTAAGGGGAATTTCGGGCGGGATCGGAGACAGCTCTCGGCCGCGGCCCGATGCAATGCGTTAGGGCGTTGTCGGCTAGACCGTTTCGCGCTCGATGCCGGCGTTGTTGAAAAATTCTTCCAGCTCGCCGGCCTCGAACATTTCGCGGATGATGTCGCAGCCGCCGACAAATTCGCCTTTGACGTAGAGCTGCGGCACCGTCGGCCAGTTGGAGAATTCCTTGACGCCCTGGCGAATTTCCGGGTCGACCAGAACATCGGTCGAGCCAAATTTCACGCCCATATGATTGAGGATCTGCACCACCGCGGCGGAGAAGCCGCATTGGGGAAAGACCGGCGTGCCCTTCATGAACAACATAACCTCGTTGCCGCTGACTTCCTGCTTGATGCGCTCGATTGTCGGACTGTCGGTCATTTTCTGGTTCCTATCCGGTATTCTTAGGTTGTCGGTTCGGCTACGCGCTGTCGCGGACGGCGGTCTGCAGGGCCAGCGCGTGTAATTCGCCGCCCATGCACCCCTGCAGCGCCTCGTATACCATCTGATGCTGTTGAACGCGGGTCTTGCCGGCAAAGGCGTCGGAGACCACATGGGCGAGATAATGATCGCCATCGCCGCGCAGATCGTCGATGCGGACATCGGCGTCGGGCATGGCTTCCTTGATCAACCGCTCGATTTCGCTCGCCGCCATGGGCATCGGTTATTCCTTCTGTAAACCGCCACTTTAGCGGTATTCGCGGCGTTAACCCGCCGCCATATAGTCGGGCAGCCAGCGCTCGTTCAGCGCCTTTAACTCCGCGACGGATATAGGTCTGGTGCTGGGCAGTGTCAACGTGGCCGCGACGGTCATTCCGATGGCCCGCGCAGGTACCCCGGCCGCCGCCGCGGCGGCTGAAACGGCTTCCGGCGCGCTGCTGGTCACCACATAGCGCCCCTGATCTTCGCCAAAGGCCCAGCCATGGGTCGCAATATCGGGCGAAATATTGATTTCGGCGCCGATTTCGGCCCCTTTTTCACTGGCTTCACTGGCCATGGCCATTTCGGTAATGGCGACGGCCAATCCGCCATCGCTGACATCATGACACGCCGTCAGCACCCCATCGGCGATCAGGTGGCGCACCAGATCGCCGTTCTTGCGCTCGGCTTCCAGATTGACCGGCGGCGGCGCGCCGGCCACGTCGCCGGTCATATGGCGCTGATAGAGCGAGCAGCCGAGCCAGCCTTGCGTCTCGCCGATCACGAAGATGGTCTCGCCGACCGCCTTGAACTCGCTGGTCACCGCCTTGGCCACATCGGCCATCACCCCAACGCAGCCGATGACCGGGGTCGGCAGGATGCCGCTGCCATTGGTCTCGTTGTACAGCGAGACATTGCCGGAGACGACCGGGCAATCCAGCGCCTCGCAGGCTTCGCCCATGCCCTGAACCGAGCCGACCAATTGGCCCATGATCTCGGGCCGTTCGGGATTGCCGAAATTGAGGTTGTTGGTCACCGCCAGGGGTGTCGCCCCCACGGCGGTGACATTGCGCCAGGCCTCGGCGACCGCTTGGCGGCCGCCTTCGATGGGGTTGGCGAACACATAGCGCGGCGAACAATCGGTCGCCATGGCGAGCCCCTTGCCGGTGCCATGGACTCGCACCAGGGCGGCGTCGCCGCCGGGCCGCACCACCGTATCGCCCATCACCATATGGTCGTATTGCTCCCACACCCAGCGCCGCGAGCACAGTTCCGGGCCGCCGATCAGCGCCGTCAAAACATCGCCCAGATCGTCGGGCGCGTCGATTTCGGTGGCATTGATCACCGGGCGCGGCGGGGTCGGGGTCCAGGGCCGGTCATATTCGGGCGCCGCGGCGACCAGAGGCGGCACCGGAATATCGGCGCTGGTCTCACCGCCTTCGAGCAGGGTCAGATGGCCGCTATCGTTGGTCACGCCGATGACGGCGAAGTCGAGCTCCCATTTCTCGAAAATTTTCCGCGCCATGTCTTCGCGGCCAGGATGGAGCACCATCAACATGCGTTCCTGGCTCTCCGAGAGCATGATCTCATAGGCGGACATACCGGTTTCGCGCTGCGGCACCCGGTCGATGTCGAGCTCGATGCCCACATCGCCCTTGCTGGCCATTTCGACCGACGAGGAGGTAAGGCCGGCCGCGCCCATATCCTGAATGGCGACGATGGCGTCGGTCGCCATCAATTCCAGGCAGGCCTCGAGTAACAGTTTTTCGGTGAACGGGTCGCCGACCTGCACCGTCGGGCGTTTCTCGTCCGCATCGTCGGCGAATTCGGCCGAGGCCATGGTGGCGCCATGGATGCCGTCGCGGCCGGTCTTTGAGCCCACATAGACCACCGGCAGGCCGACCCCGGCGGCGGCGGAATAGAAAATCTTATCGGTCGACGCGATCCCGACGGTCATGGCGTTGACCAGAATATTGCCGTTATAGGACGGATCGAAATTGACCTCGCCGCCCACCGTCGGCACGCCGATGCAATTGCCGTAGCCACCGACCCCGGCCACCACGCCGCCCACCAGATGGCGGGTCTTGGGATGGTCGGGGCTGCCAAAGCGTAACGCGTTGAGGTTGGCCACCGGCCGCGCGCCCATGGTGAAGACGTCGCGCAGAATACCGCCGACTCCCGTCGCCGCCCCCTGATAGGGCTCGATGAAGCTGGGATGGTTATGGCTCTCGATCTTGAAGATGGCCGCCTGGCCATCGCCGATATCGACCACCCCGGCATTCTCGCCGGGCCCCTGGATAACCTGGGGGCCATCGATGGGCAGGGTCTTCAGCCATTTCTTCGACGATTTGTACGAGCAATGCTCCGACCACATCACCGAGAAAATACCCAGCTCGGTGAAGTTCGGCGTGCGGCCCATAATGTCGAGGATGGTGTCGTATTCGCCGTCGCTGAGGCCCATCAGGTCTTCGGGGCGAGGCTCGGTATTGCTCATGCGGCGATCGCTTCGGCCAGGGCGGTGAACATCGGCGCGCCGTCGGTGCCGCCCAGCAGCGGATCGGCGAGCCGTTCGGGATGGGGCATCATGCCCAGCACATTGCCGGCGGCGTTCACGATTCCGGCGATATTCTCGATCGAGCCGTTGGGATTGGCCGCGGCGGTGACATTGCCGCCGGCATCGCAATAGCGAAAGGCGATCTGCCCGCCATCTTGCAACCGCTGCAGCGTGTCGGGATCGGCGAAATAATTGCCGTCATGATGGGCCACCGGCACCCGCAGCACCTCGCCCTGGGTATAGGCGCTGGTGAAGACCGTATCTGCGCGTTCGACCCGCAAATCCACATCGCGGCAGACGAATTTTAGGCTGGCGTTGCGCATCAGGATACCGGGCAGCAGCCCCGCCTCGGCGAGAATTTGAAACCCGTTGCAGATGCCGAGAACCGGCGTGCCCGCATTCGCCCGCGCGGTCACCGCGCGCATGATCGGGCTGTGCGCCGCCATGGCGCCGGAGCGCAGATAGTCGCCGTAGGAAAAGCCGCCGGGCACGACAATAAGATCGGACGGGGGCAGGGCGCTTTCCTGGTGCCACACCATGGCCGGCGGGCGGCCCGAGGCGGCTTCCAGCGCCACCGCGACGTCGCGATCACAGTTCGATCCGGGAAAGACGATAACGGCTGCGGGCATAGGTTATTCTCCGCCTTCAGCTATCAATGTTTGCCGCTGAGTCGCAATCGCGGCCCCTGTGGATAGGGCGGGCGGTCGGCTGCTAGGCAACGATTTCGATGTCGTAATTCTCGATCACCGTATTGGCCAACAGCTTCTCGCACATATCGGCGACCTGGGCGCGGGCGGCCTCGGTGTCGCTCGCGGCCAGTTCGATCTCGATATATTTGCCCTGGCGGACCTCTTCGACCCCGTCGAAGGCCAGACCGGTCAGGGCCTGCTGGATGGCCTTGCCCTGCGGGTCGAGGACACCGTTTTTCAAAGTGATATGGATGCGTGCTTTCACGGGGGCGAGCGCTTGGTTGGGGTTATTGAAGGGTCACGGGACCGGAAAAATCCTGCTGGTCGGCCTCCGGCGTGATGCCGAGGCGCCGCGCGACTTCTTGGTAGGCTTCGGCGACGCCGCCGAGATCGCGGCGGAAACGGTCCTTGTCCATTTTCTCGTTGGTCTTCACGTCCCACAGCCGGCAACCGTCGGGCGTAATTTCGTCGGCCAGAACCACACGCACCTGATCGTCCTGGTACAGGCGGCCATATTCCAGTTTGAAATCGATCAACCGCATGCCGACGCCCAGGAACAGCCCGGTCAGGAAGTCGTTGATGCGCAGGCTGAGCGACAACATATCGTCGATTTCCTGCGGCGCGGCCCAGCCGAAGGCGGTGATATGCTCTTCGGAGATCAGCGGATCGCCCAGATCGTCGTTCTTGTAATAATATTCGACGATCGATCGCGGCAGAGCGGAGCCTTCTTCTAGCCCGAAGCGTTTGCAGATCGAGCCGGCGGCGACATTGCGGATCACCACCTCGACCGGAATGATCTCGACCTCGTGGACCAACTGCTCGCGCATATTGAGGCGGCGCAGGAAATGGGTGGGAATGCCCACATCGGCCAGCCGCAGCATCAGATATTCCGAGATGCGGTTGTTGAGCACACCCTTGCCGGTGATGATGCCGTGCTTTTGGTTGTTGAAGGCGGTCGCATCGTCCTTGAAATGCTGGACCAGCGTGCCCGGTTCGGGGCCTTCGAAAAGGACCTTCGCCTTGCCCTCATAGATCTTTCTGCGTCGCGGCATTGTCATGGAATCCAGGTCGGCGGAGGGTGTTCCGCCCCGATAGGGTAGCGTGGGGCGCGAGATATACCAACCGCGTGACCCGGGCACAATCGCCGCCGCGTAATAACGTCTCGAATTCAACCGCTTCGGCGGAAAACCGCCGATTTTATGGTTAATAAAATGCTAGTAATCCGCCCGGCCGCCGGAGATGTCGAAGGCGGCGCCGGTGCTGAACGAGCAATCTTCCGAGGCCAGCCAGGCCGCCATGGCGGCGACCTCTTCCGGCTCCAGCAGGCGGCCCAGCTCCATGCCGTCGGCGATGGTCTGGCGGTATTTTTCGTCGAGACCGTCGAACAGCTCGGTATTCACCCCGCCGGGGGTGATGCAGTTCACCAGCACGCCGGACTTCGCCGTGTCCTTGGCCAGCGACTTGGTGAGGCTGACCACCCCGGCCTTGTCGGCGGCATAGGGGGAATTGTTGCGGATGCCTACCTTGC
>JABDJY010000414.1 GCA_013003285.1 Alphaproteobacteria bacterium
GCTGCGCGCTGCCGGGGTCGAGGCTCGCCAGATCGAAACCTTCCAAGATGTTGAGCATGATCAGCGCGATGAAACCCTGGCCGTTGGGCGGACATTCCAGCACCTGATAGTCGCGATAAGTGGTCGAGATGGGATCGCAATACTCGCCGACCGCATTGGCGAAATCGTCAACCGTTTGCACCCCGCCCAAGCCGTTCAGGGTCGCCACCATGGCCTCGGCGACGTGGCCCTTATAGAAGCCGTCGGCGCCCTTATTGGCGACCTCGCGCAGGGTCGCCGCCAGTTCCGGCTGTTGGAACATGTCGCCGGCCTTGAACAGATTTCCGTCGTTAAGGAACCGTCGCCGGATCGGCGCGTTGGCATTGAGTTTCGCCTCGAACCGGGCCCAATCGAACGCCACGCGCGGCTGTATGGGATAGCCGGTCTCCGCCAGGTCGATGGCCGTCGCCAATAATTCACCGAGATCCTTGGTGCCATGGTCCTGCACTAGCCGCGACCAGGCGTCGACGGCGCCGGGGATGGTCACCGCATGGGGGCCATCGGCCCTGATCTCGGTAATGCCGTTCTCGAGAAACCATTGCGTCGTTGCGGCAGCGCCCGCGCGGCCCGATCCGTTATAGGCGACCATGTCGCCGCCCGCCGGTGCATACAGAGCGAAACAGTCACCCCCAATACCGGTCATCGCCGGCTCGACCACGGAATGGACGGCGATCGCCGCGACCGCCGCATCCACGGCATTACCGCCGGCCCGTAATATATCGAGCGCCGCCAAAGTGGCGCGGGGGTGGGACGTGGCGGCCATGCCGTTTGCCCCATAGGCCGCTGAGCGGCCCGTCATTTCGAAATTTCGCATGACCTTTACTCGCTTATTTTTCGCCCGAGGGGAAGAGTCAGTCGGCCCTTAGCATTTGAAGAGTGTGCTCGAACGGTCTAATTCTCTCTGCCAACACAATAAGGGGGATACCATGGCCCATTGGGTACGGTTCGAACGAAATGGCGCGGCCGGTTTCGGCAGGCTGGACGGCGAGAGGATCACGGTCTGCGAGGGCGATATGTTCGCCGGCGCGACCGAAACTGGCGATACGGTCGATCTGGCCGATGTGACATTGCTCACGCCCTGCGTACCGAGCAAACTAATCGCGCTGTGGAACAATTCCCGCTCGGCCGCCGAAAAACAGGGTCTCGACCAGCCGGAATATCCGCTGTTCTTCATCAAGCCGCCGAACACCTATTTGCCGGCCGGCGGCGTCATCCGCAAACCGGCCGCCTATGACGGGCGGGTTATCTATGAGGCCGAGCTGGGTATCGTCATCGGCCGCGCTTGCAAGGACGCCGATCCGGTCGAAGCCGCCGACGCCATCTTTGGCTACACTTGCGTCAACGATGTCACCGCCATGCAACTCCTCGCCGCCGACCCCAGCTTTCCCCAATGGGCTCGCGCCAAGGGCTTCGATACGTTCGGCGCGTTCGGCCCCTCAATCGTCACCGATACCGATATATCCGGCTCGGCCATCAAGGCCGAGTTAAACGGGCGCGAACGGCAAAACTATGCGGTGAGCGATCTGTTCATGCAGCCGGCGGAAATCGTCAGCCATCTGTCGGCGGCAATGACCCTAAACCCGGGCGACCTGATCGCCTGCGGCACCGGTCCCGGCGCGCTCCCCATGAAACCGGGCGCGACCATCGATATCATCATCGACGGCATCGGCACCTTGTCGAACAGCTACGACGCGTAAACCCGAACCCGCCGTTTCTACCTGACCCGAAGACCCGGTTAGGAATTCTAAAGATTTCATTAACCCTGCCGCCCTATGGTGCGCGGTACGGCATTAGCATTGGAAACCGGCGGATCGGGCGTTGAGCAGCGACGCATATAATTCAAGACAATCATCGCACTCCAGAATGTTCGACGCCGCCTTGGTGCGGCAGTTCGCGTCGCAACAAAATGTCGGCGCTATCGCAACATTCGTGGTCACCTTAGCGGTTGCAATTGTCATTCGGGATCATGTTCCCGATACCATTCTGATCCCGTGGGCCGCCGCACAAATATCCGTTGCGCTTCTGTCCATGGTTCGCTGGAAACGCTTCCAGCATATCGACGATTCGGCGGCGAATGCCCATACGCTTATTATTGAAGCCGTCGCCTGGAAGGCCATCGCTGGCGCGCTATGGGGGGCCCTCGCGCTATTCAGTAATTTCTACCTGCCGCAATCGCTAGAGTTTTTTACCGCAATCGCGGTCGCCGCCATGGCGGTTGGCGGTGTCAGCACCATGTCGGCGATCCCAAAAGCGGCCTATGCCTTCATTATACTGAGTGTCGGTCCCTTCACATTGTTTTGGCTGATGAGCAACGACCATGCCTATGTGACGTTCGGCTTCCTCAGCATCTTGATGCTTGGCGTCATAGTAAACGCCGCCCGCGTGGCACACGGCCAACTATTGTCGATTTTTGGGTCCGAATTCGAGCATAAGCAGATCTCCGACGAATTCATCACGGCGCGCGGCGAATGGTTAGATTTAGCGGATACCACCGAATCCTATGTGGTCTTCGACGAACAGGACCGGTTGGTGGCGTGGAACAAACGCTTCGTGGAATTGATGCAACCGCCACCCGAGTTACTTCACCGCGGCACCTCTCGTCGTGAAATAATCAAGGGGAGCCGGCAGGCCGTCGAGGTTACCAGCGGCGATATCGAAATCGACCAGTGGATACGGCTTCGCGCCGACGCAAAAAATAATCAAGACGACAGGACAACAATCACCGAGTTCGAAGGCAACCTGTGGATTCAGCGCCGTCACCGTCACAGCAAGAATGGGCATCTCGTCGTTTCCCATATCGACGTCACCAATATCGTGAACGCGGAAACCGCCTTGCAGGAGAGCGAGGAACGCTACCGCGCCATCGCGGAAAACTCGCCCGACGCAATATTCGTGCGAGTCGACGACAGCATCGTTTTCGCTAATCCAGCCGCCGTAAAGCTGCTTCGGGCCGACAGTGAAGCGGATATTTTGGGATCGTCGATGCTGTCGCTATACCATCCGGGCGATCACAATCAGTTATTGGGCAACCGGGCAAAACTGGAACAAAGCCCCGATGAACAACCATCGGTCGTTCGGGCGCGCATGCGCCGTCTCGACGGCACCTATGTCATGACAGAAGGTTCCGGCACCAACCATATTTGGCAGGGTCAACCGGCGGTCATGGCCATTCGACGCGACATCACCGATCAAATCGAAGCCGACGAGCGCTTGCGCGAAAGCGAACAGCGCTACCGCCGAATCGCCGATCTATTGCCCGTCGCTATCTTGATCCGGGTCGAAGACCGAATTGTCTACGCCAATCCGGCGGCCATAAAGATGTTCGGCGCCGAAAACGAAGCCGACCTGCTCTACGAATCGACAATGTCGATGGTCCACCCCGATGATTTGCATCTGGTGGAAAATAACCGCGCCATGATGACAGCGGACATGGAAGGTGCCGCGCCATCAATCAAAGTGCGCCGCCGGCGTTTGGATGGAACCTATTTTTATTGCGAGGGTTCCGGCGCCCCGTTCATCTGGCAGGGCCAACCGGCGGTCATGCTGATGTGGCGCGATATCACGAACGAAACTGAAACCGATCGCCCGTTACTGGAAAGTGCCTAACCGGCCCGCGGCTTGCGCGACCGCTCGTACAGCAGGATATAAAGCCCGCTGCCGACCACCAGCGGCGCCCCCGCCAGAACCCACATGCTGGGGATTTCACCCCAAATCAGAAAGCCCAGAATGACCGCCCAAATCAGATTGGCGTAGCGGTAGGGTGAGACGACACTGGCCTCAGCGTAACGATAGCCTTCGATAATGAAATAATGCCCAAGCCCGAACATCACGCCGGTGAAGGCGGCCAGCGCCACCTGCTCAACATCCATCGGCCGCCAGCCGAACGGCGCGGTGACGAGCCCGGCCAAAGTCAGCGCGACCATCGAGTAGAACAATATTCCCATCGATGATTCGGTCTTGCTGATCCGCCGGGTCACGATATCGCGGGTGGCCGCCACCAACGCGGCAACCACCGGCAGCAGGGCTGCAATCTGAAACGCGTCGGACCCCGGCCGCACGATGATCAGCATACCGGTGAACCCGACCAATACCGCCAGCCAGCGGTGAACGCTGACCCGCTCACCCAGTAACGGCCCGGACAAGACGGCAACGAACAGCGGTCCAACGAATAAGATTGCGATCACCTCGTTGAGCGGCAACAGCGCCAATGAGGAAACGATGAGAAAGGTCGATCCCACCGCTAAGACCGCGCGCGTACTCACATTGCGCACGCGGCCAATGCGCAACGCCCCGAACGACCCGCTGCGGCGCACGACGAGCAATATAATGATCGCCACGATCAGCGCACGAACGAACAAGATTTCGCCGATCGGCAGCGACGCCGTCAGCCATTTGGTGGCGGCATCGCTGATGGTCAGCGCGCCGCCACCGGCGATCATACTCAAAATACCGCGGATCATGTTCGGGGTGGCTGGCCCCGACGCGCTCATCCGCCCTACCGCCGGCTCAACTCTCCGGCGCGTATTTGCCGGTTAGCTGCGGCGTGAAACGGCCTTCGAGGCCTTTCGCCACATGCTCGGCGCGGGTGTCACGGCTCCAGGTCCGTTTCAGATCGTCGCGAATATTGATGGTCAACCGACCCAATCCCTCGATCTCAAGCTCCACCTTGTCGCCATCCTGGAACGCATTCAGGCCGCGATGGTTGGTACCGCTGGCGATGATGTCGCCGGGCTCAAGATCGTGGATCGAGCTGAGCCACTCCACCAGACGCGGGATCTTGTGGGCCATGTCGTCGGTATTGAAGTTCTGCTTCACGATACCGTTGACCGAAAGCTGAACCTGCAGTTTTTGCGGATCGTCGATTTCATCGGCGGTCACCAGATAGGGTCCGATCGGCGAAAAGGTCGCCCGCGACTTGGCCTGGAAAAACACGTTAGAGTCCGGCGGCATGCCGCGCGCCGAACCATCGATGAAGTTGACGTAGCCGAAGATGTAATCCATCGCATCGGCGGCGGCCACATGGCTGGCGCGCTTGCCGATCACAAGGCCGAGCTCGGCCTCGCCTTCGAAGATCGCCGCCGGGATGTCGGTTAGGATCATTGAATCGCCATCACCGATGACGGTGTTGGACGCCTTATGAAAGGCGTTGATGGGCGCCGGCTCCGGCAGTGTGCCGTCTTCCATATAATTGACCGCCATGGCGTCGATATTGCCCGGCCGGGGCAATGGCGGGCGAATGCGCACATCGGCGACCGGGATACCCGGGCCGGAGGCTGCCGCGGCCTCTAAACGTCCGCGATAATCCTCGAAGCGCTCGATCAGCCCATTCATCAAATCGTGCGGTCCCAGATGGGGAATATCCTGCACTTCCGCCGAAACATCCACCACCTCGTCGCCGCGCAGAACGCCCAACCTAAAGTCATCGAAATACAACAGTTTCATTTGTGTCTCCCCTATCGCCCTCGGTTTGTTCACGGCCGGGGCGCGGCCCGTCGGGCCTTCTCATTGCAGTGATCTTCTTACGTGGATCGTCGGCGATTTCCAACCCATGGCGCGACGTATATCATTTTGTCGCTATCGCTCGATTTGGAGGACGCCCCCATGCGCTACGAATTGTATTACTGGCCGACCATTCAAGGCCGCGGTGAATTTATCCGCTTGGCGCTGGAAGAGGCCGGCGCAGACTATGTGGATATTGTCCGCAAGCCCGACAGCGAGGGTGGTGGTGTGCCGGCAATGTTCGACTTACTCACCGGCGATGATGTCGCCCATCCGCCCTTTGCCCCACCGATATTGAAAGCCGGCAAGCGGGTGATCGCCCAGACATCGATCATTCTGATGTTCCTCGGCGACCGCCATAAACTAGCGCCAACCAGCGAAGACGGACGCCTCTGGACCCACCAATTGCAGCTCACCATCGATGATTTCCTGGTCGAGGCCCATGACGTTCACCACCCGTTGGCGAAAAGCTTCTACTACGAGGATCAACGCAAGGAAGCACGCCGCCGCGCCGAGAATTTCAGGTCTGAGCGGGCGCCGAAATTCTTTGGCTATATGGAGCGGGTGCTGAACCAGAACCAGTCGGGCGGCAAACATTTGGTTGGTGCGCGGCTGACCTACGCCGATCTATCGCTGTTCCAGATCGTCGAGGGCATGCGCTATGCGTTTCCCAAGCTGATGGCGCAGCTCGAACCCGATTACCCCTTGGTGACAGCGCTCCATGCGCGCGTCGCAGAACGGCCCCGTATCAAGGCCTATGCGGCATCAGACCAGCGCATACCGTTCAATACCGACGGCATCTTTCGCTATTACAAAGAACTCGACAGCTAAGACAGCGCAAACCCTTCATAGCCGTCGGCCGCGACCTGATTGCACTTCTGCGCATAGACCGGCACGCCACCGATATAGGGCATATAGACCCGCGGTTTGCCTGGGATATTGGCGCCGACATACCACGAGCTGCAGGTCGAGCGCAGGGACAGATCGGCGACTTCGCCCACATGGGCGACCCACGCCTCTTCGGCGTCGATCTGCGCCTCGATCCGCCCCAGACCTTGATCGCGCATATAGCCAATGCAATCGGTGATCCAATTCACATGCTGTTCGATCGCCGGCAGCATATTGGAAATAACCGACGGACTTCCCGGCCCGGTAACCATGAACAAATTGGGAAAGCTCGCCAGCGCCAAACCGAGATAGGCCTTCGGACCGTCCCGCCATTTATCGCGCAGGGCCGCCCCACCGGCGCCGCGAATATCGATATTGAGCAAAGCCCCGGTCATGGCGTCGAACCCGGTGGCCGACACGATGGCATCGACTTCGTAAACCCGGCCGTCGACACTGACCCCGTCCGCCGTGAAGCGCGCGATCGGCGTTTCGCTGATGTCGACCAAGGCCACATTGTCCCGGTTGAAGGTCTCGTAATAGCCGGTATCGACGCAGATACGCTTACAGCCGATAATATTTTTCGGCGCCAGCAGGTCGGCGACCGCCGGATCGTCGACAATGGCACGTATCTTATCGCGAACGAAATCGGCAATGGTCTGGTTCGCTTCCGGGTCGAACATGATATCGGCAAAGGCGGCCAGGAAGGGCAAGCCACCGGCCTGCCAACGCGCCTCATACTCGCGCGCGCGTTCCTCCGCCGAGACCGCCATGGCCGAGGGGCCGCCCACTTCGAACAAATTGCCCGTCGGGGTCTGCTTCGCCCGCGCCCGGAAACCGGCGTAATCGGCCTTTATTTCGCGTACCTTCGCCGGATCGAGCGGGCCGTTATGGGCCGGCACCGCATAGTTCGGCGTGCGCTGGAACACGGTCAGCTGTGCGGCTTGTTCGGCGATCACCGGGATCGACTGGATGGCCGACGACCCGGTGCCGATGACCGCCACCCGCTGGCCGGTGAAATCGACGCCCTCGTGGGGCCAGTTGCCGGTGTGATAGATTGGCCCGGCGAAGTCTTCCTGACCCTCAAATTGCGGCTTATTCGGCGACGACAAGCACCCCGTCGCCATGATGCAATAGGGCGCGCGCAGCCGTGCGCCATCGTCGGTTTCAATCACCCAGCGGCTGGTCGCGTCGTCGAAGGTCGCGGCGGTCACCCGCGTGTCGAACTGAATGTCGCGGCGCAGATCGAAGCGCTCGGCCACATGGTCCACATAGCGCAGAATCTCCGACTGGGTGGCGTAACGCTCGGTCCACTCCCATTCCTGCTGCAGCTCTTCGGAGAACTGATAGGAGTACTGCATGCTTTCCACGTCGCAGCGCGCGCCCGGATAGCGGTTCCAATACCAGGTGCCGCCGACATCGCTGCCCGCCTCGATGACCCGCACCGACAGTCCCAGCCCGCGCAACCGATGCAGCAAATACATGCCGGCAAAACCAGCGCCGACCACCACCACATCAAAATCACTTATCCCGGCCGGGCGAGCCTCGTTGGCGTTTTGATTTGTGTCGCCCACCTGCGCCTACCCGGCGTGGCGGTTCATGAAGTCGGCGAACACGCGCGTGATCTCCGGCTCGTGGGGCGCCCATTCTTCGAAGGGTACCAGCGGCAAGTCTTGATCCTCGATCGGCAGGCTGTGAATCTCGCTGCCCGGGATCATCTCGTGGACGATGCGTCCCGCGCTGGAATCATGGACTTTGTCGTTGCCGGGAATGATGACCACCGGCATTTTCATCGAGTTCAATTCGGCCTCGCTGACCCCGAACACCGGCAGGTCCTTGCCGGCGACGAACAGATCGCGCCAGCGCGTGAGCGCGGCGATGAACGCGGCTGGGTCCATATTTCTCAATAAGTCGCCATTCGCCGGATTGGCGGCGATACGCTCGGCATATTGGTCGTCGGCGCAAATGGCTTCCATGCCGCCGGCCTCGGCCATGCGGATGAACTGATTATAATAATTTTCCGGCAGACGTTCGGCGGCGAAAGCCCCGCCGGTGACCCGGAACAATAACAGCCCGCCCGCCGCTTCGGGATGGCGCAGGCCAAACATGATCGCGGTGCGCGCGCCCGACGACGAGCCGCCGATGAAGGCCGGCAGACCGTCGAGTTGGGACAGCAATTCGTACAAATCGTCGGCCCAGATCGACTCCTCCACCTCATCGGCATCGAACGACATATCCGACGCCCCGGTATTG
>JABDJY010000015.1 GCA_013003285.1 Alphaproteobacteria bacterium
CCCTCTGCCCATTCATTCCATGCATTGATAAACACGAGGTTTCGGTCGGCTGTCTTTTTTTTCTTGGTATTCTTGACGGTTTCACCGAGCCAGTATTCATAATTTCCCGGCGTGCTATTTAAGAGAATCAGTGCCCGCTCTTTCACTCTTGCCGTGTTATCCCACGAAGGAACGACTGTTTTGAATACACAGCCATCGCCGTAGTTTTTATCGATGTAGAATCTTGCTACATCTACATATTTAGCTAAGTTACCCCTAAATGTATGTGTGACGTCTACTTTATCGTTCTGGAGTTCTACATCCCAATTGTGTGGTGGAAATTCAACTCCGCTATCAAACCCAAACTTTTCGTAGTCGCTATTACCGTGCGTCAGAGCTGCACATAAATGAATTCTACCTATCCCAACATCTTTGCAATACGCACGCCAACGCGCTGCCGTCCTCTTTGCATCAGGTAAATGTTGTGGCCTATACACAATCAGGATTGGGGCTCCGTCCACCTGAATATAACGATTATCCCTCAGGTATGGCTCAACACTTTTTATAAAATCTATATCGTCGTTCGGCAGATACTGTTGCGCGATAAGAATTTCATTTTCCGCCGCATCCCAACGTCTCGTCCAGTTCTCATTTGCCCAACACAGACAAAATGGCATATCCAGAGTGCTATCTGCCAACATAGAATCGAGCGGTTTATGGAGAAGGCGCGTCCCTGAAAACCAATAGTAGTGGTAGCAAAACCCGTCTATTCCAAAATTTTTGGCAAGATCGGCTTGGTCATGCATCACTTCGTTCACGCGCAAATCATAGAAGCCCAAATCTGCAGGCAAGTGAGGCTGGTAATGGCCCGCAAATAGCTGTGGAGCCTTAGTAACGTTGGTCCACTCGGTAAATCCTTTGCCCCACCACTTATCGTTCTCAGGTATCGGATGGTACTGAGGTAAGTAAAACGCAACAAATTTCGGCATATTATCAGGCACGCCGGCCTCTCTATTCTCTAGGAACCTCGATGCGTAGTGGCTCGAGCTTGCGGATAACGAGTTGCTTCCAGGCAACGGCAAAAATCATCACAAATCCAGTTTTAGCATTCGCGCAAATTGCCGCATTTTTTGTTTTGTGCGTGGCTTGAATTTGGCCCTAATCAACTCTCTGATAGAAAGCCTCAGTCCCGCGTTGGGAATTAAGATTCTTGCCAAGCTAAAACGAGGCTTGGGAGGTTCGAGTGCGAGAATGTTAATGGTTTCGTCAGGGTTTGAGTCAACCGATGCCTTTACGACGACTTGGGTAACATCCGAAAATCGGCTCGTTAATAGTACCTCTCTCACGCTTGGTGCGAGCTTATTCCATTGCGTCATTAATTCTGTGGAATCGGGCGATCTAACGACGAAGTTCGCTTCGTTAATATTCAACCCGGCGTCGTCAAATAGGTCTTGTATATTTGCAACACCAAAAAAGCGCAGATGAGTTCGGTCGAGCAGGCCGTCTTGCATATACGAGAAATCGCTATTGAATAAGCATGCCATTACTGAGGCATGTCCGACATGGGGTAATGAGACGATGATTTGGCCGTGCTCAGCTAGCAGGGTAATGGCCAGCTTTAATGTCGCTAACGGATCAATTAGGTGCTCTAAGATGTCGGCGGCTATAATGGTATCGAACTTCTCGATGCCATCGAAAGCCGAGGTCCAATTTTCGTCGTTCAAATCCAGGCAATAAACCGCATCGCAGAATGTTTTAAGTTTCTCAACGGAAACGGGATCAATCTCGATTGCCGTAAGATTACATCCGCTCCGGTCTTTTAACACGCGAGCAATGGAACCAGGTCCTGCACCAATTTCGAGAACGCGACGACTCTCGCTTGCCATTGAGACGATTGTCGCACCGGCCGAGCCATCATTCTTTCCGAACTTGTAATCGTACTTATGTATTTCGGAATCTATATTTGCGGCCATGTCATTACTTCCTGCAGCTCATTTGGAGCTCCTATTGATACCCAGAAACACGGCGCTATGTTGCTATTCGTTGACCGCGTTCCAGGCTGCGAAATGAAGCCGACGTTGTCGTAAGTTGCTCATAGCTACCTTCACCTACAACTTGTCCTTTTTCGAGCACGATGATTCGATCGCAATGGCGGATTGTTGATAGACGGTGTGCGATCACGACGGTTGTAATCTTTCCGGCCAATTTACGGACCGCTTGGTTAATAAGTTCTTCAAGGACCGTATCAAGTGCGCTGGTCGCTTCGTCGAGAATGAGCAACTGTGGGTTCGCATATAAGGCTCGCGCGATGCCAATGCGCTGGATTTGGCCGCCGCTGAGCCCTATCCCTCGTTCGCCAACAGTAGAATCGTAGCCGGCCGGTAGATCCTCACGGATGAATTCGTCGATGCATGCGAGCGCTGCGACTTCTTCAACTCTGGATCGATCGATATCGTCGTCGTCGAGGCCAAATGCTATATTCCGCGCGATGCTGTCATCGGCAAGGTAGATATTTTGCGGTACATAGCCTAACGAGCGCTGCCACCGGTCGACGTCTTCTTGGCCGAGCGATTTGCCGTCGATTTCCACCCTGCCACTTTGCGGTTGTAAGAGGCCAAGCAATAATTCCACCGCCGTAGACTTACCGGCACCGGTAGCGCCGACGATCCCGATTGAACTGCCGCGCGGAATATCAATCGTGACATCGCGAAGCGCATCGTCCTTCGCGCCGGGGAAGCGATAGGTTACATCTTGCAATGCGACGCCGCTGTCGATCGACAAGGGCTCATCAACATCAATAATATTTCGTTGGTGTGAGTGCAGCTCCAGGTAATCTTCGTGCAAATTCACAAACGAACTCCAGTGGCCACGCACAAGCAACACATCGCGTGTGATCGAATTCAGCGCCGGCATCATGCGCAGCCCCGCTGCGCCGAACAGGGCGATGGTGGCGATAATATCGCCCGGCGGTTTGCCGGTTGAACGATAAAATAGAATGAGCACAACGGCGGAGCTGATCGCCAGGAATTGGACGCCGAAGGCCGGTGCCGTGGGGAGCGCGCGCAGTCTATTTTCCTGGCTTATGTAGCCACTATCGGCCGCTGCAAATCTTTGTAGGAAATGTTGTGCACGGCCTGAAATGATGATTTCGCGAAGCCCGTTGATAAACTCAATTGCCGCACGGGAGCGCTGTCGAAGGAAAGAAACCCTTCGTTTGCCGGCGCGTACCGTCAGTGGGTTAATCAGCGCATACATTGAACCATAACCGGCGCCAAAGAATATTATCGCGCCGATTGTCGCAGCGGGATCGATCATGAATAAAAAACCAATGATCAGGATAATGAACGTCGTTTCCGCCGCGACCCCGACCAAAGGCAATAGGACGTTTAAGCCCAGCACCGTGCTTTCGGACAACAGGTTTTTTACGAAATCAGAGCTGTGCTTCTGGATAAGTTTTTCATAGGGCTGGCGTGCATAGAGGGCCATTAATTCTTTCGCGAAAGAGGCGGTTAACCAACCTGCATAGCGTGTTCGCAGGACGACCGCGCCAAAACCGATAAAGCCCTTGAACAAAAATAGCGCGACAATCGCGGCGCCCATTATCACGAAAACAGTCTCGACACTGCCCGTGCTGGTAATCTCACTTACCCACGCGCCGCCGGGTAATTGTTCGATACTAGAGGGTTCAAAGATCAGCTTAGCGAAGCCGAATATTAGGCCGACACCGAGTATTTCAAACGCAGAGGCCAATACCGTGAACGCGAAGACTGCGAGTAATTGACCCGGGCCCAGCCTAAGCAGAAGCGAGACTAATGGTTTGATGTGGCTCATTAATTATATGTAATTACCACTGAGTTAAATTTCGATTTAACAGGGTAACAAACCAGTTCGATTCTTTGTTAATGGCGCATAAAGCCAATTACGCCTAATCTAAATTGCACGGATAGAAGGCCGGCCCCATATGACGCGCCCGATAAAAGCCGGTCTTGGCTGTTCTCTCTTGTTCCTCTTTTTATGGGCGGCGGAAACATTTGTATTCCGGCTCATAGACGCCGAGAATTTCGCGACAGCAATCAAGTGGCATCCCTGGCTGCCGTTCTATATGTCACGCGTTCAAGATGTTCCAATATTTACGGTCATCTTGGTATCGCTGGCAATCCTACTCCCTCTATCGCGTTTCGGTAAAACCTTCGCAATCACCGAGCGCCATGCCTTCGTCGGGATCGGTGCGCTGGTTGGGCTTGTCTTTGTGGTCGTTCTTTGGGGCAGTCACGGGGTCTATCTCAACTATCCCCTGTCCATGGACGAGTATTTTGCCGACTACCAGGCCTTGGTTTACGCCAATGGCGCTACCGGCGTGTTGGTTCCGGAAGAATGGGCGCCGTATCGAACGGCACTTTTCCACCGTTTCTTGCAATTACTGGACAGCGGAACGTTGTGGTTCGGCGCCTACCTACCGGTCCACTCGTTGTTTCGCGCGCCGTTTTCCTTACTTGGGGCGCCCTCGATCTTGAATGCACTCGCCGTTTCGGGAAGCGTTGGTCTGACGGCTATTATCGCACGCCGGTTGTATCCACATGACCTTTGGGCGCCCATTGCCGCCACTCTGTTAATGGCCGGGTCGGCGCAAATACTTATTGTCGGCATGTCGGCCTATGCGCATACCATGCACCTGTTCTTAAACCTGGTGTGGCTGGCATTGTTTTTATCGGATCGCCGCTGGGCCTTTGTTTTGTTGCCCTGGATCGGCGCCTTGGCAATCGGTTTGCACCAGGTGCATTACCATCTGCTGTTTGCCTTCCCGTTCTTTGTATGCTTGGCCTTCCAGCGGCGCTGGCGATGGTTGCTATATGCCTGCCCGATCTACGCCGTGGCGTTTCTGGGTTTTACAAATTGGTTTCGTATCGCCGAAATTATAATTACCAATTCCGGCTCGGTCGGGGCGACAGAATTAACAACCTCCTACTTTCAATCGGCTGCCGGCATCGCCACATCTTCGAGTACATGGCTGTACAGTAGCCTGGCGGGCAGCCTAAATATTTTCAGGCTCGTTGCCTGGCAGCATCTCATCCTGCTGCCATTGGCAGCCGTGGCCCTGTTTCACTGGAGGCGCCTACCGCTTGTGGTTAAGCTTCTCGTCATTGGCTGCGCCATCACACTCGCGGTGCGACTATTGGGGACGCCCAATCCGGGACATCAGTGGGGTTATCG
>JABDJY010000453.1 GCA_013003285.1 Alphaproteobacteria bacterium
CAGCTACAGAGTGGCGCTCGGTATATACTTGAACGCCCCGACGAAGTCGCCTTCACTTCGATGCGCCAATTGGCTGACCGGGCCGGTGTTCAGCCCGCGACCATGGTGAGGCTTGCACAGAAATTGGGCCTCGATGGTTATGAAGCGCTGCGCGAACCCTTTCGCGACGAATTGCGCAAACAACCCAGCGGTTACGGTCGCCGGGCGCGACAATTGCAGGAGCGTACAGGCCGACGCAGCGGTGGCCGGGCGTTAAACCATTTGGCCGGCGAAATGATGTCGGCCGACCGCGAAAACCTCTCGCTGACGCTACAGGCGATCGGTGGTGACGGGTTGGCGGCGACTTCGAAAGTGCTCGCCAAATCGCGCCGGCTTTACATTTTGGGCATGCGCAGCCTCTATCCGGCCGCCTATTACACCCACTATTCCTGTTCCCTGTTTCGCGACGATGTGGTGCTTCTCGATGGGCCGGGAGGCACATTCTCCGATGGCCTGCGTGGTATCGGCGAAGACGACGCCATGCTGATCTTTTCGCTCGATCCCTATACCAGCGATGTGGTCGAGGCCGCGACCTATGCGGTAGAGCGCGGCGCGGAACTTGTTGCCGTTTCCGACAGTCTGGTGTCGCCGATGGCGGCGCTGACCCCGCATCTGTTGCTGGTGGGAACCGATGGTCCGGCTCTGTTTAAAACCGTTGTCCCCGCAATGGCTGTTGCACAAACGCTGGTGGCCCAAATGTTGGCGCAGGGCGGGCAGGCTGCACTTGATGCCGTGGCCGAGAGCGAGCAGCAATTAGATCGTTTCGAGACTTATTGGCCGGCCGGTGTAACGCCTGCGCCCAGGTTAGCTGGACTCTCTTCCGAGGGTACGGAGGAACCCGACGCAGCGGATTACGCCCGAGCGGATAAATACGGGCTGCCGCGCAAGTAAGCCGGGTTTAGTTATGCCGCCTGGTCCTGAGGGCCACCGTCGCGCCGCTAATATCCCGGCGTCCCATACGCGTATCCTGCACCGTCATGCCCATGCGGATCTTCCAATCGCGGTGGGGGGCGACGGCCCCTACGTTATCGATAATCTGGGAAACCGCTATCTCGATGCGTCCGGCGGCGCGGCTGTGTCGTGCCTGGGCTATAGCGACCCGGAAATAATTGCCGCGATACAAGAACAGGCTGGCGATCTGGCCTATGCCCACTCGTCGTTTTTTACCAACGCGCCCATGGAGCAACTGGGTGATTTGATGGTCGCCGGTGCGCCGGCCGGTCTCGACCGGGTGTATCTGGTCTCGGGCGGCTCGGAAGCGGTCGAGGCGGCGCTTAAAATGGCGCGCCAGTATTTTGTCGAACTGGGTCAGCCGACGCGGCGTCACTTTATCGCCCGCCGACAAAGCTATCACGGCAATACGCTAGGCGCTTTGGCGGTGGGCGGCAACGAACCGCGCCGTGAGCCGTTTCGGCCGGTGTTGGCTGAAAGCCATCATGTGAGCCCGTGCTTTGCCTATCGCGAGCGCCGCGACGGCGAAGACGACGCCCAGTATTGCGACCGACTGGCGGACGAGCTGGAGGCTAAAATCCTCGAACTTGGACCCGAGACCGTAGCGGCTTTTGTCGCTGAAACGGTGGTCGGCGCCACAAGCGGGGCTGTGCCGCCGGTTGCAGGGTATTTTCAGCGGGTTCGTGAGATCTGCGACAAGTACGGCATCCTGCTGATACTCGACGAGGTGATGTGCGGCACCGGGCGGACCGGCACCCTGTTCGCCTTCGAGCAAGACGGCATCGTGCCCGACCTGGTCGCCGTGGCGAAGGGCCTGGCGGCGGGCTATCAGCCCATGGGGACGGTCCTGCTGAGCGAGGATATATTTCAGACCTTTTATAACGGCACTGGGTTCTTCCAGCATGGTCATACCTTCATGGGTCATGCGACCGCCTGCGCCGCTGCGGTCGTGGTGCAGCAGAAACTGCAAGCACCGGAAATGATGGCGACCGTGCGCAGGCTCGGGGCCTATTTAGCCGTCGGCCTCGAGACCGCCTTTGCCGACCATCCCCATGTGGGCGACATCCGGGGCCGGGGCATGTTTCGCGGCGTTGAGCTTGTCGCCGATCGAGCGAGCAAGGTGCCATTTGCACCTAATTTGCGACTGCACGCGCGAATCAAGGCGGCGGCGATGGATAATGGCTTAATGTGTTATCCGGCCGGCGGTACCGTCGATGGCCATGTCGGCGATCACATTCTACTGGCGCCGCCTTATATTGTGTCGGAAAGCCAGATCGACGAGATCGTTGCCCGCCTGGGCGTTGCCATCGACACGGCGGTGTCGAGCGCGAATAGTTAGTTCAACAGAGGCCGTTACACCGATGAAATTTCAGTCCCGTTTAAGGTTCCCGGCCGCTTGCGGATTATTTGCCCTCGCTCTGGCGGCATCGGTGGGTGGGTTCGCCGACGATGCTAGGGCGACCGAGCACCAAACCTTTGTTATCGGCACCGGCAATGTGGCGGGCGTGTATTACCCCGCCGCCGGCGCAATCTGTCAGGCGATGAATGGGGTGCGCGAGGCCGGCGATCCAACCTGCGCCGTAGTACCGGGCGAAAGTTCGAAAGCGAACCTGGCGGCGTTGCGGGCCGAGGGCACCGATTTTGCGATCGTGCAGTCCGACTGGCAATTTTGGGCCCAGCAGGGCGCCGAGTTTTTTGCCGACCCGACGCCCTTTACGTCGCTCAGATCCGTCATGGCGTTACATGCCGAACCGCTGGTGATCGCCGTGCGCCGCGGCGGCGGTATTGGCGCGCTGGCCGATCTCAAAGGCAAACGGGTCAGCGTTGGCGCGCCGGCGAGCGCCAGCCGCGGCATGATGGAGGTGCTGATGGGCGCGCTCGGCTGGTCCATGTCGGACTTTGGCGAGGTGAAGGAGTTCGCCGCGCCGCAACAGGCGGCCGCACTGTGCAATAGCGATATCGATGCTGCGGTCTATGCGGTTGGTAGCCCGTCGGCGACCCTTGCCGCGCTGACCACCCGCTGCGAAGTCTCGTTTCTGCCGCTGGCCGGGCCCGAGGTCGATCAATTGCTGGCCGAGAACAAGTTTTATCGGACGGCTGCCATACCGGCAGGGGTCTATGCCGGCATCGACGCCGCCGTGCCGACATTCGGCGTCGGCGCCACCTTGGTGACCCGCGCCAATATGTCCGAAACGGTGGTCGCGGCGCTGGTTACCGCCGTGCTGGAGAATTTCGAGGCATTTCGTGCGCTGCACCCGGCCCTGACTTGGCTCGAGACCGATCAAATGATGCGTGGCGGGCTCTCCGCACCGTTGCATCCGGCCGCCGCGCGGGTCTTCACCGAGCGCGAAGGCTCCTAACCGTCCTGCTAAGGGTGGAGCCGGGCGAAGTGACTCCCCGCCCGGATTGTGTGTAATCTATTTGTCTGAAACACGCGTACCCGGCGATTTATGACCGGGGACCGGTAAAAAAGAACAAATCAGGGCAAAAGGAGAGAACCAGTGTCCCATTATCGTAAAGGTCTATTGACGGCGGCGGCCGTGGCAACGATGGCGTTCGGTGCCTCGGCTGTCAGTTCGACAGACGTACATGCACAGTCGCGCGACATTCTGATCGGCGGCGGGTCGGTGACCGGTGTCTACTATCAGGTCGCCTTGCAGACCTGTCAGATCATCAACAAGCATGCCGGCGACAAATATAACTGCGTCGGCCGGCCGGCCTTGGGCTCGGTGTTTAACGTCAACGCCGTGAACCGCGGGCTGCTCGACTTCGGCGTCGCCCAGTCCGACCGTAACTGGCAGGCCGCGAACGGCAAGGCCGACTGGGACGGCAAGCCGGTCAGCAAGCTGCGCAGCGTGTTCTCCGCCCATCCCGAGGCGGTGCTGTTGGTCACCCGTGTCGATTCCGGCATCAAGAGTGTCGAAGATCTGAAGGGCAAGACGGTCAATATCGGCAACCCGGGCTCAGGTCAGCGCGGTAACTCGATGGATCTGCTGCCGCTCTACGGTATCGATCCAGATAAGGACATCAAGGCCGAGGGCCTGCAGCAGGGCGAAGCCTCGCGGGCACTGGTGGATAAGAAGGTCGATGCCTTCATCTACACCGTCGGTATGCCGAGCGCGGCGATCGAGGAACCGGCGAATTCGACCGATATCGATATCCTCGACATCAATTCCGACGCCATCAAGAAGTTCATTTCCGACAAGCCATACTACGTGCTGGCCAAGTATCCGGCCGGCATCGTCAAAGGCGTCGACGAGTTCGAGACCTATGCGGTGAAAGCCACCGTGGTGACGAGCGCAGATGTGGACGACCAGACGGTCTATGATTACACCAAGACTGTCTTCGAGAATCTTGATGAGTTGAAGGGAACCCATGCGGCGTTCCGCATTCTCGACCCGGCCGACATGCTGAAGGGGCTTTCCGCGCCGCTGCATCCGGGGGCCATCAAGTATTACAAGGAACGCGGCTGGATGTAGTCCAACCCGTTGGCGGGCGGTGCCTTAGGGCACCGCCCGTTTTTCGACACAGTGACGCAGTTTACATAGCATTTGGGGGGCCGAATGAGCGCGGATCAAAACGGCACGGGAGACGCCTTGGGCGAACCGGAGCTCAATCAAACCGCTGAAGATCTTGTCGCCCAGGTCGAGAGCGGCCCGCGCAATCCCACCAGCCAAATCGCCGCCAGCGTGATCATCGCGATCTCGGTCGCCTGGTCCATATTCCAGCTCTATATCGCCCAGGAACCGATCAATTCGTTCATCGCCCGGTCCTGGCATCTCGGCTTCGCGCTGGCCTTGGTGCTCCTGGCCTATCCCGCCTACGACTATCATAACCCGCCGCGCTGGGTGCGCGGCCTGCGCGCCGTGCTGCCGTTCCTCAAAAACGCCCGGCCCAACCGCGAATATATTCCCATTATCGATATCGTACTGGCGATCGTCGCCACCGCCGGTGCGCTGTTCATCTGGTACGACTTCCAAGGCATCATCAACCGCCAGGGCCTGCCCAGTCAGACCGATGTGATCATGGG
>JABDJY010000461.1 GCA_013003285.1 Alphaproteobacteria bacterium
GCGCGACCCCTTGGAAGCTGGCGCTTATGGTTTCTTGGCGAATACCCGCCTCGCGGGCTTCTGCCTTCAAGCCGGTCAACCAGTCTTCGAATGAAGTCTCGTTTTGGGCATATGCCGGAAGCGCTGCGAGCGCAGCACCCAAGGCGATCACAATAGCTGTAATCCTGATTGGCACCCTTTTTCTCCGTCTGCGACTCAGGAACACTTTCTGCACTTGCCGTCTGACACAGTGTAACGCGCATCGCAATCACGATCGCGAGAGTTGCATCGCATTTATTCTAATCAATATTCGGGTGAGTCGTATGTGGTGACCGCGATGACCCAACGCGCTTACAATGGTCGGGATAAAAACAATAGTATGTTTGGGGTTAGGGCCATGAAGCTCGGCTTTTTTACGCAACCGGTTCATCCGATCACGCGCGACTATCGCGAAGTGCTGCGCGAAGATCAGCAGGCCATCATCCTGGCCGACGAGCTGGGCTATTGCGAGGCCTTCGTGGGCGAGCATATGACCGATCTGGCCGAGCCCATCACCAACTGTTTGGTGTTTCTGGCGACCCTGATCGACAAAACCAGCCAAATTAAGCTGGGCAGCGGTGTAGTGAACCTGCCAAGCTACCATCCGGTGCATATCGCGGCCCATGTGGCCATGATCGATCATCTGCTCGACGGCCGGTTCATCTTCGGAATCGGCCCCGGCGGTTTACCGTCGGATGTCGAGGTGTTCGGCAATCTCGATCTCGACAAGAACGAGAAGATGGTCGAGTGCATCGACCAGATATTGGCGATTTGGGCGGGCGATCCGCCCTACAATCTCGAAGGCAAATATTACAAGACCTCGACCGAGCGATTCCTCTTTCCGGAAATCGGCCAGGGTGTCATTCCCAAACCCTTGCAGAAACCTCATCCCGAGATCGTCTTCACCGCGCTGGCGCCCTACTCCAAGGGTATTACAGCGGCGGCCGAGCGCGGCTGGCGCGGTATCTCGTCGAACTATGTCCAGCCCTTCTGGGTGGCGACCCATCTGCCGAAGTTCCTCGAAGGCCAGACGAATATCGGCCAGCCGGAAGATCCGTCGCGCTGGAGCATCGCCAAAAGCATCTTCGTTACCGACGACGAGACCACGGCGCGCGATTATGCCAAGAGCGAAAGCGGACCCTATGGCTTCTATTTTCAGAACATCATGCGCAAGATCGAGCGCGCCGGCCGCATGGATTTGTTCAAAGCCTATCCCGACCAGCCCGATTCCGAAGTAACCGTGCAACATTCCCTCGACACCGGCGTGATTGCCGGCACCGTCGATAGCGTGGTCGACCAGATTCTGGCGTTCCGCGAAATCGTCGGCCCGTTCGGAACCCTGATGTATACCGGCCACGACTGGGCCGATATCCCGCTAAGCCGCCGCTCCATGGAATTGATGGCGACCGAGGTCATGCCCAAGGTCAACAAGGCGCTTGGCGTATAATTTTTTAAACCGAAAAGGAAGCCTTCCATGCCCCTTTACGATGGCCCCATCGTCGACTCCCACCACCACACCATCTGGGATTGCGAAGCCAATTATCCTTGGATGAACGCGCCCATGCGGCCGATGATTTTCGGCGACGACTGGACCGGCATGAAGCAGGAATATTCGATCGAGCAGTTCATCGCCGATAGCGCCTCGCATAACGTCGTCCAGTCGGTTCATGTGCAAGCCAATTTCGATGCCACCCGGCCGGAAGACGAGACCAAGGGCCTGCAAGGCTTCGCCGTCCAGCATGGCTTCCCGCATGGCATTGTCGCCCATGCCGACCTCACCGATTCCGACGTGGAGAAGACGCTTCTAAAGCATCTCGAATACGCCAACACACGCGGCATTCGCCAACAGGTCTATTGGCATAAGGACAATGAATATTGGCGCTTCGTCGATCAGCCCGACTTCTGCCTGTCGAACGCCTTCCACCGCGGCCTGTCGGCGCTGGCGGAACACGACCTCACCTTCGACTTCCAGGGGTTTGCCACCCAGTTCGACGCGCTCGCGGAACTGGCCAAGTCTCATTCCGGCGTACGTTTCTGCCTGGTGCATGGCGGCATGCTGACCGGTTTGGATAGCGCGACGGTCAGCGAATGGACCGACGCGTTGCAACAGCTGGTACCGCTGGAAAATGTCTTCATCAAGGTCTCGGGCCTCAACACCTTCACGCGCAAGCTCGACGAGCCGACCATGACCCATGTCACCAAGACATGCCTGGATATGTTCGGCGCCGATCGCTGCTTCTATGGCTCGAACTATCCGGTCGAACGCATGTGGACGCCGCTCGACGATTACACGTCGGCCCAAAAGCGCGCCATGGCCAACCGCTCCGACGCGGAAAACAAGAAATTCTTCCACGACACCGCCAAGGCGTTTTACAAAATCTAGTCGATCCACCGGTATTCGCACATTTGTGTTCGCAAGCGTGGTGAATTTCACGCGCACCCGTTGTAGAATTCGGCGCACCGGGAGGAACCGCAAATGATTTTCCGCCAACTCTTCGATAGCGAATCGTCGACCTATACCTATCTCATCGCCAGCCGACGCGGCGGCGAGGCGCTGATCATCGATCCGGTACAAGACCGGGTCGACCGCTACATACAGCTGCTCGACGAACTGGATTTGCGGCTGATCAAGGCGGTCGACACCCATGTCCATGCCGACCATATCACCGGCCTCGGCGATCTGCGCGACCGCACAAAATGCATCACCGTGATGGGCGAGAAAAGCGGCGTCGATGTGGTCTCGCTCAGGGTCGCGGAAGGCGACACTATCGATGTCGAGGGTATCTCGCTCGATGTGCTCTACACGCCAGGACACACGGACGATTCCTATAGTTTCCTATTCGGCGACCGGGTGTTCACCGGCGACACGCTGTTGATCCGCGGCACCGGGCGCACCGATTTCCAGCACGGCAGCGCCCGCGATCAGTATGATTCCCTGTTCAACAAGTTGCTCAAACTGCCCGACGAGACCCTGGTCTATCCAGCGCACGATTATAAGGGCGACACGGTCAGTACCATCGCCGAGGAGAAGGCTTACAATCCGCGCCTGCAAGTCTCGTCGGTCGAGGAATATGCCGAAATCATGGACAACCTCAATCTCGCCAATCCCAAAATGATGGACATCGCCGTGCCGGCGAATTTGAAAATGGGCTTGAACCAGGACGATCTGGCAGCCATGGGCCTGGCGATCAGTTGCGAGGACAGCGCGTCCCTGGTCGATAATCCGGAAATCATTCTGGTCGATCTGCGCGACAATGCCGAACGCGAGAAAAACGGCGTCATCCCCGGCTCGATCCACACCCCCTACCCGGACTTGGAGGAAAACGTCAATGCTGGCGGCATGCTGCATGAGCTGGCCAAGACATCGGGCAAGCGCGTGGTGTTCTATTGCGCCTTCGGCGAACGCTCGGCCATGGCAGTGCAAGCCGCCCGCGACGCCGGCATCGACTCTATCTGCAACCTCACCGGCGGCATCGACGCCTGGAAGCAGGCCGGCGGCCCGTTGGAGTAGCTATTCCGGCCCCCTACTCCCCGTCAGACCGATCCACCACCATGAAGTCGACCAGTTTGTCGTGCAGCGTGCGCTGTTCCACGAAACGCATGCCGACCTTCTCGAGAATATGTTTTGAAACCACATGGTCGGGCTCGACGACGGCAACGATCCGCTCAAGGCCGAGCGTGGCAAATCCTCTTTCCACCCAAGCCGACGCGGCCTCGCTGCCATAGCCCAGTCCCCAACGATTGCGGCGAAAGCGATAGGCCAGTTCCAGATCGCCGTCGTCTTCCATTCCAATGTCGTCCATTGCCGTCAGCCCGGCCATGCCGATGAGGTCGTCGCTCTCCCGTTCGATGACAGCCCAGAGACCAAAACCGAGATTCTGGTTCTCGGCAATGAGGTCGGCGAGCACCTCCTGGGTCCGCTCGAGCGTGCGATGAACCCCAAAGGCGCTGTACTTCATCACCTCCGCATCGCCAAAAAAGGCGAAGGCGTCTTCCGCATCGCTGCGGCGGAAGGGTCGGTAGTATAGGCGCTCGCTGTAAAACGGTTGCATTGGGGCGACGCGCGGCCTTTCATGCCGTGGGGAGACCAAAATAGAACGACGGAGAGTATAATGGACCGGGTGGCAGGTAAAATCGCGCTAATTACGGGCGGCGCCTCGGGGATCGGCCGCGCCACAGCGATAAAGCTGGCCGCCGAGGGGGCGCGAATAGCCGTCAGCGACATCAATATGGACGGCGCCCAGGCCACGGCGGCCGATATTGGTAACGGCGCCATCGCTATTGAACACGACGTCACCGACGAAGCCTCGTGGGGTGCGGCGTTAACGCAAGTTGAGGAAAAGCTCGGCGAGCTGCATGTTCTGGTCAACTGTGCCGGCATCGTCACCCTGGGCACGATCGAGGAAACCACGCTGGAAGATTGGCGGCGGGTCCACGCGGTCGATCTCGACAGTATATTTCTCGGCTGCAAGCACGCGGTGCCGCTGATCGCGCGCCATGGCGGCGGCTCGATCGTCAATCTGTCGTCCATATCGGGCATCATCGCCGACCGAAACCTCGCCGCCTACAATTCGGCCAAGGCGGGGGTGCGCCACCTCACCAAGTCGGTCGCGCTGCACTGCGCGCGCAAGGATTACAATATCCGCTGCAATTCGGTGCACCCGGCCTTCGTCGACACTGCCATGCTCGACGATATTCTGCGCCGCGGCAGCCGCGCGGAAGGCTTGGAACGGCTGGCCAGCCAAGTGCCCCTGGGCCGGGTCGGCACGACCGATGATATCGCCTGGGCCGTGGTCTATCTGGCGAGCGACGAATCCAAATTCATGACCGGCGCCGAGATGGTGCTCGACGGCGGCATCAGCGCCATGTGAGTGCTTGCCCAACCCTCGGAGCCCCGACACAATGGCGACCAAGAAACACAATAATGAACGGGGAACGACATGGCGTCACAACATCGGCTGACATCCAAACCAGAGAATTTACATTGGGGCGCATTCTCGGCGGAGTTCCCGGCGGCTATCGAAGTCGAGTCCGGCGACCAGGTGGTGATCGAGACCATCTCCGGCGGCAACAATCAGGTACCGCCGGAAAAGCGCGACGAACTGCTGCCCGACCATGCCGCCTTCCTGGCCAATGACCGCAAGCCGATCCTGCCCGGGCATATTCTGACCGGCCCGGTAGCGGTGCGCGGCGCGGAGCCCGGCGATGTGCTGGAAGTTCGCGTCATCGACGTGCAGCTGCGCCAGGACTGGGCGTGGAACATGATCGCGCCTTTGAAAGGCTCGCTGCCGGAAGATTTCCACGACAATCGAGTGATCCGCATCGACCTGGACAATGAGGCCGGTGTCGCCACCCCGCCGTGGGGAATCGAGCTACCCATCAATCCATTCTTCGGCGTCATGGGCGTCGCCCCGCCGCCGGCCTGGGGCACCATCACCTCGATCGTGCCGCAGCCCCATGGCGGCAATCTCGATATCAAGGAGCTCGGCGCCGGCGCCACTCTCTATTTCCCGGTGTTCAACGAGGGCGGCATGTTCTCGACCGGCGACGGCCATGCCCTGCAAGGCGACGGCGAGAGCTGCCTATCAGCCGCCGAGACCGCGCTGATCGGGACCTTCGAGTTCCATGTGCGCAAGGATATTTCCCTGGAGATGCCGCGCGCCGAGACCGACAGCCACTACATCACGCTGGGTGTCGATGTGGATCTGGACGATGCCGCCAAGAAGGCCCTGCGCGATATGATCGTGCTGATCACCGAACGCACCAACCTGTCGCGCGAAGACGCCTATAGCCTGATTAGCCTGGCCGGCGATGTGCGCATCTCGCAATTGGTCAACGTCAATAAGGGCTGCCACGTGATGCTGCCCAAGACCGCCCTGCATGGCGCGGATATCGGGGATAAGCGGCTTTAAGGCGTGCACCGATGAACTATATCGAGCACAAGGGCGCCCGTGTCCCGGCGCTGGGCCTGGGCACCTACCCGATGGAAGGCCAGCAATGCTACGACGCGGTTCGCTGGGCGCTCGATATCGGCTATCGCCATATCGACACCGCCGAGAGTTACCATAACGAGGACGCAGTTGGCCGCGCGCTGGAAGATTCTGGCATTCCGCGCGATGAGATTTTCCTGACAACGAAATGCGCGATATTCCGGGCGACGGCGGAAAATGTCGCCACCGAGTTTTCCGCCAGCCTCGACAAACTGCGCACCGACTATGTCGATCTACTGCTCTATCACTGGCCGCGCCAGGAAACACCCATGGACGAGACGCTCGGCGCCCTGGCCGAGGCCAAGGCGGCGAGCCGGACGCGCCATATCGGCGTCGGCAATTTCACCATATCCCTGATGCGCGAGGCCGTGGAGGTATACAAGGCGGATCTGTTCACCAACCAGTTCGAATCCCATCCCCTGCTCCGCCAGCCCAAGGTCGAGGCCGAGGCACACCGTCTTGGCATCACCGTCACCGCCCATTCGCCGATCGCGCGTGGCCGCGCCGTCGATAATCCGGTGCTCGAAAAGATCGGCGGCAAATACGGCAAGTCCGCTCCCCAGGTGGCGATCCGCTGGCAGCTCGATAAGGCAAACACGTTTCTGGTACCGAAATCGACCCGCCGTGAGGGCTTGGTGGCGAATTTCGATGTGTTCGACTTCGCACTCGACGATGAGGATCGGGCCATGATCGAGACATTGCCCAACAATATGCGCGGATCCCGCCCGCCCTTCGAGCCGGACTGGGACCCAATCGACTAGGAGACAAAGGGCATGGCTGGAAAACTGCAGGACAAGATCGCGATTGTCACCGGCGCCGGTTCCATCGGCCCGGGCTGGGGCAACGGCAAGGCGACGGCAGTACTGTTTGCGCGTGAAGGCGCCAAGGTCATGTGCACCGATATCAATCCCGAGGCGGCGGAAGAAACCGCAGGTATCATCCGCAATGAAGGCGGTACGGCGAGCGTTATCGCCGGTGATGTCTCCAAGTCAGATCATGTGCAGGCCATCGTCGACGCCTGCCTGAGCGAGTTTGGCCGCATCGACATTTTGCACAACAATGTCGGCATCGTGGCGCCCGGCGGGGTGGTCGAACAGAGCGAGGAGGATTGGGACCGGGTGGTGGCGGTCAACCTCAAATCCATGTTTCTCACTTGCAAATACGTCATCCCCCATATGCAGACGCAAAACAGCGGCGCGATAAATAATCTCTCGTCGATCTCCGGGCTGCGCTATCTGGGTATCGATTATGTTTCCTATCCGACCACCAAGGCGGCGATCAACCAGTTTACCAAGGTGACGGCGGCGCAATACGGCCCGTGGAATATTCGCGTGAATTCGATCCTGCCCGGCTTCAACCGCACACCCATGGTCGACCATGCGGTAGTCGAGATGCTCAAGCGCGGCACCAACACCGACATGACGGTGGATAAATATATCGAATGGCGCGAGGCCAAAATCCCCCTGCGCCGCTGGGGCGACGCCTGGGACATCGCCAAGGCCGCCGTCTTTCTCGCGTCGGACGACGCCAGCTACATTACCGGCCTGGAGATGGTGGTCGATGGTGGCACCACGCTGGTGCTAGACTAGGCCCTATACCGCTACCTGGCATCATTCCGGATAGTCGGTCAGCTCGTCGAGTGCCGGTTTTACCTCTTCCATGAACAGGCGCAGATTTTCAATGACGCTGTCCTTGGGCTGCTGGGCGTAATGGTAGATCAGGATCACATATTCCGCCGGCAAATGGGTCCATTGCTCGACGAATTGGTCGCGAATTTCGCTGGCCGACCCGGCCATGAACAAGCCGGTATCGATCATCGGGTCGACGAGATCGACGACCGGCGTGTCGGGCTTTACATTGGCCTTGGCGCGAAACGCCGCCGGCAGAAAATTCTCGTAGAAATGCTTAAAAATCATGCCGTCATAATCGGCGATATCGTTACGGGCCTCGGCCATGGAGGCGGCGATACGCGGCATGCGCACGATCGCCTGATTTTGGCCCAGGGCGAAATTATGGCCGGCGCGGCGGGCGGATTCCACATAGGACGGGCCGAAGTCGGCGACCTGGCTCGTGCGCGAAAAGTAGGCCGGAATGAAACCGTGGCTGCCGGCATAATCCACCGTCTGTTGGCTGGCATTGGATGCCACGAACACCGGCGGATGGGGCTTGGTATAGGGCGCCGGCACAACGCTGATGCGGCGCAGCTCTCCGTCCGGCCCGACCTCGCCATGGGCGCCGAGCTTTTCCGTCCACGGCGCCATGAACCACCCCTTATGGCCGCCCTCATAGGGATAGGGTATCTGCCAGCGTTCCGAATTATGTTCGATGCTCTCCTCGGTCCACGCCTTGAGCACAATCTCGACCGCTTCTTCGAAGATTTCCCGGTTGAGGCGGTCATTGTCGCTGCCGTCCGACAGCGTCGCCTTGGTGCCGATATGCTGGCCCAATAAGTCGGTCCAGCGCGATTGGAAACCGCGGGAAAATCCGACGAAGGTGCGCCCCTCCATCAGATGATCGAGGATAGCGGTCTCCTCAGCAACACGAATGGGATTGGCCGCCGACATCACATAGCCGAGCTGGCCGATATGGATATTCTTGGTCCGCGCGCCCCAAAAGGCGTTCATGACGCCGGGGTTGGGGCTGACCTCATAGCCTTCGGAATGGAAATGATGCTCAATGGCGGTCACCCCCCACACGCCCATGCGGTCGGCTTCTTCGACGATGTCGCACCAACCGCGCAGGGTTTGCTGATAGAGATCGGCGTTGCGGCCGATGGGCCGTAATCTGATCCGCTCTTCCTCGCTTTCGGCGGGAATAACCGGGTACATCTGGACGATAACTTTGACCATTGAAGGGCCTATTGTTCTGATTGGATGGTTTAGCGTCTTATGAGCCAACCGCCCTTTCATGTCACGCGTCCGCCCCAAGTCGCACCAGCGTATAGATATTATTAACCCTGGCCGGGCACTCTGACCGCAGAGCGAAACAAGCCAAAATCCGTAGGATTAAGCAATGGCACGGGTAACCTTTGGGGCAAAAGAACAGCGGCGCGACCAGCGCCGGCCGATCTCGATCGAAGGATCGATCGGCGGCGTGCGCGTCGATCTGGTGGATTTGAGTTTCACCGGCATTCGCGGCGGCATGCTCTCCCTGGGTGAGGCGGCCGGCCTGGAGCTGCAAGAGGGCGAAGGCACGGTCTTGGAATTTACCGCCCCCAACGGCGAACGAATCGCCCTGCCGGTCACCATCCAGCGTATCGACGATCAAGAGGGCGCATTCGGCGCGGTATTCTCCGAATTATCGAGCGAGGATTTCGACACCATCGAAAAACTGATGTTCCCGCGCCGGGCTAAGTAAACGCCCGCCCCTCCTTCTTCTTCTGGCAAACTAGACGACTTCTCCCCTCGACGCGCGCGTGCCGGTGCGTAGAATGTGCCTGAAACGTTTTCGTAATCAGCCCGGAGAAGGCCCCATGTCCAAGCTCACCGAACGCCGCCGCGATAATCAACAATGGATGCTCGACTGGATCATCAAGACCACGGGCCGGGTGCAGAATTTCGCCTACGACAATCGGGTGGTACCGCCGGAAGTTAAGTCCTACGCCCAAATCCACCGCATCGCCGATAAGCATGGCCGCCATGTAATCTCCATCGCCGAGGGTGCCGAGGCGGCCGGTCACACGACGACCGCGGCCGAGCTCTATTGGGCCGCCAGCGAGCATTACCGCGAAGCCCAGCACACCATCTTCGAAGATGATAATCCGGAGAAAATCTATCTCCACGGCATGCTGCTGAAATGTTTCGACAAGGTCATGCAGTACGCCGACCATCCCATCGAACGGGTCGAGATTCCCTTCGAGGGCAACTACATTCAGGGCGTTCTACACATGCTGCCCGGCCGGCCCAAGGCGCCGACCGTGGTGTTCTGCCCCGGCATGGACATGACCAAGGAGGCCTTCATCGACGCCCTGCACCACCCCTTCGTGGCGCGCGGCATGAACTGTCTGCATCTCGACGGACCGGGCCAGGGCACCAGCAATATCCGCAAAATCCGCGTCACCCTGGACAATTACGAACGCGCCGGATCGGCCGCCATCGATTATTTAAGCGAACGGCCCGAAGTCGACGCCGACCAGATCGCCGTGTCGGGCTTTTCCATGGGCTCCTATTGGGGCATGCGCCTGGCCGCGCGCGACAAGCGGGTCAAGGCCGTCGCCACGGCGGCGGCGTGTTATGGCCCGAAGACCGCGATCTTCGAGCAAGCCTCGCCGCGCTTCAAGCAAGTGTTCATGTATATGGCCGGCATCCACGACGAGGACGAGTTCGACGCCTTCGCCGACCAAATGGTGCTCGACGATGTGGCCGGCGATGTCACCTGCCCGGCCCTGCAGGTCACCGGCGAATACGACCCGTTGGCGCCGTTGGAGACCGTGCTGCCGATCTACGAAAAAGTCGCCGGCCCGAAGGAGCTGTGGGTCATCGAGAACGACTTCCACAACCCGCGCAACCGGCCCAATTTCGGCGGCATCGATTTCTTCGGCTTCCTCGCCGACTGGCTCAATGATGCCCTGGCCGGCAAATACGGGCCCGGCCACAAAAAAGAAATCATGGTCTCTGAACACGGCGATGGCGGTCCCTATGTGGCGCAGATGGAAGGCGGCTTTAACCTGCCCGAGCGCGTCGGCGCGAAGCCCGGCCTAAACGCGGACCAACTCGGCCCGGCTGGGATTATTGGGGGGTAGTTGGCTGTACCGCCCGGTCCGCCGCGCGCGAGGTAATGAAAATACTCCCGCCAACCAGCACCGCGCCGGCGATATTGAGCGTCAGGTTCAGCGGCACGAAGCACAGCGCGCCGCCGGCGACGAAGGCCGGATAGAGCCAGAGCGGAATCGGGCCTTCGGAATAACGCTGGATTAAGGCGGTGATGGCGTAGATGCCGAACAGGGCGAAGCCGCCGATTTGCACGCTGTCCCAGAAGCCGGCGCCGATCAGCGGCGTGAAGGCGAAGAGCAGCACGATGATGTAGAGCCCCTTGGCGATCTTCCAGGCCTCGACCCCGGTGGCCATGGGGGGCGACTTGGCAATGCCCGCCGCGGTGAAGGCGGCGAGGCAGACCGGTGGGGTGACGTTCGAGTCCTGGCTCAGCCAGAACACGATCAGATGGGCGGTCAGCAGAAAGCCCAGCAAGGTCTCGGGCGCGATCAACGCCGGCCGGATGACCAGCGCCAGCTCGAACGGCAATCCGCCGACCAGGGTCCTGGCTTCTTCGAGACTCATCCCGACCCCGACTTTGGCTACCAGTGGGGAATCCACCAGGGCGAACATGGCCGCTTGGGCCGGGTCGGAGATGCCGTTCACCAACATCTCAACCAGTATTCCGTCGGCGAGCAGTCCTGCCAGGGCAGGTGCCGAGAGGATCGACAGCACGATATAGGCCGCCGTCACCGGCAGCCCCATGCCCAGCACCAGAGATACCAGCGCAATCAGGATCACCGCGATGAGGATCGAGCCTTGCGACCATTGGGCGATCATCAGCGCGAAGCCGTTGGCCAGGCCCGAGGTCACCACTGCATTATTGATCAACCCTACCGTGACCAGCAGCACCGCGGTCATGATCGATGTCTTGATACCCAGCACCAGGGCGCGGGATATCTTGATTGGACCCATACGGTTGGGCGTGACCCAGCTCACCACGATCAAGGTGCCGATGGCGAAGCAGGCGGCGAAGCTGGGTGTGCGGCCGCTCACCAGCATGTAGGTCATGACCGCCAGTGGCAGAATAAAGTTGAGCAACCCGCCCCACAGCTTCGCCCGGTCCACCGCACCAATGCGTTCGGTGCCGATATTGTATTTCATGGATTCGACCCGAACCATGAAGCCGACCGACAGAAAGTAGAGGATCGCCGGGATGATCGAGACCACCACGATGGTCGAGTAGGAAATGCCGGTGAACGACACCATGACGAAGGCGCCGGCCCCCATGATCGGCGGCATCATCTGCCCGCCGGTCGAGGCCGAGGCTTCCACCCCGGCGGCGAATTTCGAGCGGAATCCGTTGGCCTTCATCAGCGGTATGGTGA
>JABDJY010000215.1 GCA_013003285.1 Alphaproteobacteria bacterium
GTCGAATTCAGCCGGCACGGCATCAAAGAATGTCAGTTCGGAAAGCCCACCGGCAACACCGGTATTATTGGTGATCGTGATCTCGAACTCGAAACCGGTTTGCAGCACGCCCGATCCAACGTCGATACCGGTCAAGCCGGTGTTTATCTTCACAATATCGTCTGTACCGATCGACGTAATTCCCTCGAACGCATCCGCATCGAAGCCCGATGCGCCGTCATTATTGGGCGCCATCTTGTTCACAAGCTTTACGAACTTAACGAAGGTAAGACCGGTTCCGTCAATATCGAATTCGTTTGCAAAAGGTGGGTTTCCTCCGGGAACAGGCGCGGGATGGTCGCGTGCTTCACCCACTAGGAACCAGTTGATTCCATCCGCACTGACAAAGACATCGGACAAATCATTATTGTTACCGTTAGATGAAGCCTCCCACACCGTCAGATCGGGCGCAGCTGTCCCATCGGGGATGACCGCGTTGTCTTCGAAGCTGACGATGATGAAGCCTTCCGGGTCGTCGCCGTCATCGCCAAATCCCGACCCCAGATTGAACCAGCCGGTGCCGCCGGTGCCATCTTCCGCCCCGAGAACGTTATCGGAGCTGGAATGTGGCGCGACGAGGATGGATCCCACTGTGCCTTGATCGATGACGCTATCGGCATACTGAGATGGCGCACCTACATGGGTAGCGACAGCCACGCCAGCGAATCCGAAAGCCCCAACAAGTGCGGCCACACTTGTAAAAATCGCTAGGTTTTTCATATTCGTTACTCCATACCTCACTATTATTGTTGGTGAATTTGCTCTTTGCGGAGCGAATTCACGTATGAATATTTAAGGGGAGGTGGTTACCGGCAAATGACATGGCCTACATGTCGTGCATGACCTTCTGTCACGCGGTACCGGCGGATGGCTTCTCCGCCGCCTGAACCCTTCTCGAAGTCTAGGGTTCTGCGGATTTGGCGGCAATCCAGCCGATGAGATAGTTATCCAGGCCCTGTGGAGAATGTCACGATTTCGACGGCTGGCGCGCCCAGCGTTTGTCCAACATATAGCTACCCGTCGTCGGTGCGATTGCGCTACATTTTGGCCTGCGGCCTGTGCCGCCAACGATAAGCATTTCAGGAGACTGCCGATGTACGCCTTCACCCTCAAGGACGAGCAGGAGTTCGACCCCAAGCACCATGTGGAGAAAATTCTCGGGCGCGCCGCCGACGGCGATTTTACCGTGGCCTGCTGGGAGCCGGGGCAGGTGAGCCCAGACCATTGCCACCCTGACGCCACGGAAATCTATTTCTGTTTCGAGGGTGGCGGCACCATGAAGACCGCCGAGGGCATTACCGAGATCAAGCCGGGCGCCTTCGTCGTCCACCCGCCGGGCGAAGTGCATGAATACACCAACGGGCCGGAACGCACCTTGTTGTTTCGCGTGCGCTACGGTTCCGACATGGCGCCGCGCATGATCGGCTGGCCGACCAATCCCGAATGGCAGGCGACGCCGGAAGATATCGAATATTTCGAGAAAAATCCGGTGGCGTAATTAGGCCGCGTCGTTAAGCATCGACGACACGCCGCTGTTGGCGTGGACCTACACGTCGTCGCTACGAAACTTATCTATACCTAGCGTGGCGCGGATCTCGGCTGTGTCGTCGAGCGCAGCGTCGTCGAGGTACATGCCGGTCGCATCCGCGACCCGGTCGAGCGCATCGAATTGCGCGGCGATCGCGGCAGCGTCGACCATGCCGGCATCGCCGAAGGCAGCGCGAACCGAGTTGCGAGCGCGGGCGAGCTGATTTTCGTCTCCTTTGATAATCGTCTCGGCGAAGCGGCGCAGAACCTCTCCACCCGGCACGCCGCCATTGCCGACGGCCTGACCGACCGCCGCCGCGAGGTCGTAGTCATGACCGGATTTTTGACCGCTCGCACGGAGCTGGCGCACATGGGCGGTGGTTCAGAAAAAGCACTGATTGAGGGCTGAGATTCGCGCCGCGATCACCTCCATCTGGGCTCGGCTGAGTTCCCGGCTGCTGTAAGTTGGGTCGGTGATGTGATCGCGGCCGACATAGTAGACGGCGACAATATCGAAAAACATGCGCGCCTGCGGCGCTGCCAGACTGATGGCGCGGTAGCTGTTGGTGACGAAACCCTCATTATATAAATCGGCTTCGTTCTCGCCGGCGCCGCCGAGCGGAATGGTGGGGACCCAGGCGCCTTCCTGGAGGGCGCCTTCGGGACGAAGTCGCGATGGTTCGCTCGACTCCTCCGGTACGGGCAATTCAAAAGTCGGCACCCCGACAGCGCGGGCAAATGTATCGACCGCGACGACACAGGCGATGATCACTACCAACTCGACATAGGCTGCGTCGCTGACTCCGCCCTCCAGAATCTCTTGGTACCAGGCTTCGGTCAGGCGGCCTGGGTCGGTGGCAATCCGGTGAATGGCGTCGATCGCGGGGTCGGGCAGGGGGCTTACGCGGTTGTGCGCTCCCTCGATGGCCAACGGCGACAGTGCTGCCTTGCGTTCGGCGCAAAGCGTGCAGCGGCGGGCGTGGCGCAACTCGGCGGCGATATCGACGCGTTCGGCGCCGCTCCACCATAAGCCCGGTTGCGCCAGCCATTTCCAAACACGTTGCTGTAATTCGATGATGTCGGAGCGCACCTCAAAGGGGGCGGCGCTGTAGGAAACGAGTTCTGTCACAGGTAAGCTGTCCTTCGCGTCAACAAGTGTAACCAAGCAGCCGGCGCTTGTCAGACGGCCAACGCGATGGTCGCGACGTTCGTGGTGTCCAGCGGCGCGCCGGTCACGGCTTGCACGTCGTCGGCGGTCAGGCCCGGTGCGACCGCTTCGAGCACCAGCCCGTCGGGTTTGATCGCGATCACCGCCATGTCGGTATAGATCTTCGAGACCACGCCACCGGCGGTGAGCGGATAGTTGCGCTCGGCGACGATCTTGGCGTCGCCCTCGCGTGTGGTGTGGGTCATCATCACGAACACCCGTTTGGCGCCCGCGGCGATATCCATGGCGCCGCCAACGCTGCCCGATTTTTGGGTCGGCAGGCGCCAGTTGCAGAGATCGCCATTGGCCGCGACCTGAAAAGCACCCAACACGGCGCAGTCGAGCCGGCCGCCGCGCGCGATGGCGAACGAATCCGTGTGATGCACATAGGCGCCACCGGGGATCAGCGTGACCAACCCTTTGCCGGCGCTGACCAGATCCTGCTCTTCCTCGCCCGGCAAGGGCGGTGGGCCCATGCCGACAACGCCGTTCTCGCTATGGAACATCACGTCGCGGCCTTGCGGGATAAAGGCCGGGATCAGGGTCGGCATGCCGATGCCCAGATTGACCAGCCAGTTATCCTCCAAATCGTTGGCAACGGTGGCGGCGATTTGGTCTCTTGTCAGGAGGGTGGACGTCTCGCTCATCGCTTTTCCTTACCGATCGCGTAGGGGCCGGTGATGTAGTAGCTGTCGACGAATACGCCGGGGGTCACGATCACTTCCGGGTCGAGGTCGCCGATGGCGACTTCTTCGGCCGCCTCGACAATGGTGAAGTCGGCTGCCATGGCCATGATCGGATTAAAGTTCCGCGCTGCCTTATGGAAAATAAGATTGCCCCGCGGGTCGACCTTGTAGGCCTTCACCAGGGCGAAATCGGCGTGCAACGGTAGCTCGAGCACATAGTCGCGGCCCTCGACGTTCAATATCTGTTTGCCGTCGGCCAGATCGGTGCCGACCGCTGTGGGGGTGAGGAAGCCACCCAGGCCGGCCCCGGCGGTGCGCATGCGTTCGGCCAAGGTACCCTGCGGCACGATTTCGAGTTCGATCTTCCCCGCATCGTATTGTTCCTTGAAAACAAACGATTCTTTGGCCCAGGGAAAGGTACAGATCAGCTTTGAGACGCAGCCCTCGTCCATTAGGCGCGCCAGGCCGGAGCGGCCGGTGCCGGCATTGTTGCTGACCACCGTGAGGTCGCGCACGCCGCGGTCGCACACCCCGTCGATGAGGAATTCCGGCACGCCCGGTTCGCCGAAGCCGGCGACCAGAACGGTGGCGCCATCTTGGATGTTGGCGACCGCATCTGCCAGCGTATCGGCG
>JABDJY010000485.1 GCA_013003285.1 Alphaproteobacteria bacterium
CGTCGCGCCCTACCCGGCCCTCGCCGACGGCGCGCCGCAGGGCGGCATAGGTCGTCGCGCCTTCGGGTCCCATTAGCAGGCCATCGCGGGCGGCCACCTCTTGCTGCGCCGCGACGATCTCTTCATCGGGCGCGGCGATGGCGTATCCGCGGCTTTCGCGCACCGCGCGTAAAATTAGGAAATCGCCGATGGCGACCGGCACCCGGATGCCGGCGGCGAGGGTGTGGGCGTCGGTCCAAAGCTCGGCATGGTCGGCGCCCTCCTGCCAGGCCTTGACCATGGGCGCGCAACCGCTGGCCTGTACACAGACCATTTGCGGCCGCTTTTCGTCGAGCCAGCCGATCTCGCCCAATTCGGCGAACGCCTTCCACATGCCGATCAGCCCGGTGCCACCGCCGGTCGGATAGAAGATCGCGTCGGGCACATTCCAGCCCAGCTGTTCGGCCAGCTCCAAGCCCATGGTCTTCTTCCCCTCGATTCGGTAGGGCTCCTTCAGGGTCGAGGTATCGAACCAGCCCACCGCCGCCTTACCCTCGCCGACGATCTTGCCGCAATCGTTGATCAGCCCGTTGACCTTCCAGACCTTGGCGCCCTGTAGGGCGATCTCGCGCACATTTACGTCCGGCGTGTCCTCCGGACAGAACACGAAGGTCTCGATACCGCAGCGGCTGGCATAGGCGGCGAGCGCGGCACCGGCGTTGCCATTAGTGGGCATGGCCATACGCGTCACGCCAAGTTCCTTCGCCATGCTGACCGCCACGCACAGGCCGCGCGCCTTAAAAGATCCGGTCGGCAGGCGGCTTTCATCCTTGACCAGAATTTCGCCGACCCCAAGCTCTCGCGCGCAATTGGGCAAGGACACGAGCGGTGTCATGGGCTCGCCCAGGGAGACGACATTTTCGGGGTCGCGCACCGGCAGAAACTCGCGATAGCGCCACATATCGGCGGGCCGAGACGCGAGCGCCTCTTTACGCAGCGCCTGCCCCAGCGCCGGCAAGTCGTAGCGCACCAACAAGGGTTTGCCCGCCTCTGACAGGCCATGCAGCCGGTCGGCCAAATAATGCTCACCGGTGGCCGAACATTCCAGATGACTGGTGAAGGTCGGCCGGTCGTCGCTTAAATTTGCGTTGGTCGGCGGGCTCACCCGGGTAAATCCCAACCGATCCAGTTACACAGGGCGCGGCCCATCACCAATTCCAGATCGTTGCCGGTCAACCAGGGCATCTCTTCGGTATACATGGTCACGCACTGGCGATAGGTGCAGGGCATACGGCTGAGATCGGTACCCCAGAAGCAACGCTCTGGCCCGAAGGCATCGAAGATCCGATGAATGTGATCGTGGATGTTGCGGTAGGGATATTCTTCGCTCGAATGGACCGGCGCGTCCGACAGCTTGACCGCCACGTTGGGATATTTGGCCAGCGCAATCAGGTCGGGCAGGGTCTCGAACGCCGCATCGTCTTTCTCGGTCAACGAAGCACCGAGGTGATCGATCAACAAGCGCAGCCCCGGATGGCGTTCCGCAATTTCAGCGACGGTCGGCAAAAATGTAAAGGCGAGCAGGCCCAGGGGCAGACCCTTATCCTCGCAGACCTGATAGATCCAATTCATCGTGCCGTCAGTCGGCCAGTTCTCCCGGCCGGGCAGCGCGAAGATATAGCGCAAACCGAGAAAACCCGGCTGTTGCAAGCGGGCATCAAGAAGTTCCCGGCTCTCCTCCGGCGTATCGGGGGGCACATGGCCGAGTACGGCGAATTTATCGGGATGGGCCGCGGCTGCGGCCAACGCCAACTCGTTGCCGCCTTCGACCGCTCCCGGCGGATGCAACAGCACCGCATCGACGCCCGCCGTTTCCATTTCAGCCAGCAGATCGTCCTTCGAATAGGTTTCGCGCTGCCGGTGCCACGGCGGCAGCATGACGTTTTCCCAAATATGAACCTGTGAATCGACAACCAGCATTTTGCTCTCCCCGTTAGTTTATTGCGCGCGTTTGCGATTGCCGCATTTTCTCGCGTACCACCGATTGCATTGTTGCTTTAATTAATCATACCGGCAATCGGCGTGCCATAGGTCGAATAATCCCGCCCAGAATAAGGCTAATACCAAGTCCTGCTGAGTGAGACTCATTTAGGGGATTCCTGAATCGGCTGTTTTCTGATTCAAGGTGGCAACCAGATGGAGGTTTGCCATGGGTTCTCCCGTTTCTCTGCGAGATGATTTCGATGCAACGGCGCTTCGGTTGTTAGCGCGACGGACGCGCGACGCCAGTCAGGGCCGACGCCAGCTGGCGCTGGCGGCGATCTATGACGGCGGCAGGCGGGGCGAAGCGGCGCGGGTCGGCAGTGTCGGTCTGCAGACGGTGCGCGACTGGGTGCTGCGGTTCAACGCCGCGGGCCCGGCCGGACTCGTCGATGGCAAAGCACCGGGTCAGACGCCGAAGCTAAACGACGCCCAGCGCCAGGCGCTTGCCCGGATTGTCGAGGAGGGGCCGATCCCGGCGGTCCACGGGGTCGTGTGCTGGCGGCTCATCGATCTCGCCCAGTGGGTCTGGGAGGAGTACCGGGTTTCGGTCTCGAAGCAGACCCTGAGCCGGGAGTTGCGGGCAATGGGCTTCCGCAAACTGTCCGCCCGGCCGCGCCATCAGGCACAGAACGAACACGCCCTGGAGGCGTTCAAAAAAACTTCCCCGCCCTCGTGGCGGACATCGCGCGGCGCCGGGCGGCGGGCGCACGGATAGAGATCTGGTTCCAGGACGAAGCCCGTATCGGTCAGAAGAATAAGATAACGCGGCGCTGGGCCCGGCGCGGCACGCGGCCTGGCGCACCCCACGATCAGCGTACCAAGTCGGCCTATATCTTCGGCGCCATCTGCCCGAAGGAAGGCAAGGGCGCGGGGCTGGTCTTGCCGTTCTGCAACTCTGCCGCCATGGACCTGCATCTGCGCGAGATATCGCATGCTGTCGACCCGGGCGCCCATGCCGTCCTGGTCATGGATCAGGCCGGCTGGCACACCTCGGCCAAGCTCGACGTGCCCGACAACATTACTATTCTCACCCTGCCACCACGCGCGCCCGAGCTCAATCCGGTCGAGAACGTCTGGCAGTTCATGCGCGACAACTGGCTGTCGAACCGCGTCTTTAAATCTCACGACGACATCGTCGACCATTGCTGTGACGCCTGGAACAAGCTCGTCGATCAACCATGGAAAATCATGTCGATCGGACACCGGGAATGGGCCGATCAGTCATGATCAACGAGACTTGGTATAACGCCCCTGCGAACGCGCAAAAAACTGGTTTTAAGCAGACCTACAACGATGCGTGCCTTAACGAATTCTTAAACGGGGAGCCAAGCCCCAAAGCTGAACTTCTCCCAGTTGTGCGGGCGCATCAGGATCACATGGGCGGCCTGGATAAACAGAGTTCGCAGATATCTGTTTCCGCGTTTGGAGATGCGACCCAGGACCGATTTG
>JABDJY010000218.1 GCA_013003285.1 Alphaproteobacteria bacterium
GAGGGCGGCCTTGCCCACGTCCTCGATGGTCACGTTGCGGCGCAGGGGCGAGTTGTACTCGTTCCACTTCATGATGTAGCGGAAATCGCCGATGCCGGAGGCGGCAAGCGTCTTGATCGGCCCCGCCGAGATCGCGTTGACCCGGATGCCGTCCTTGCCCAGATCCTCGGCGAGGTAGCGCACCGACGCTTCCAGCGCGGCTTTCGCCACGCCCATCACGTTATAATGCGGCATCACCCGCTCGGCGCCGTAATAGGTCATCGTCAGCAGACTACCGCCATCGTTCATCAGCGGCGCGGCGCGGCGACACACATCGGTGAACGAGTAGCAGGAGATGTCGAGCGAACGCAGAAAGTTTTTGCGGCTGGTGTCGAGATATTGGCCCTTGAGCTCGTCCTTGTCGGCAAAGGCGATGGCGTGGACCACGAAGTCGAGGCTGCCCCAGCGCTCACCGAGTTCGGCAAACAGATGGTCCATACTGTCGGCATCCGTGACATCGCACGGCAGCACGATGTCGCTGCCGACCGTTTCGGCCAACGGGCGCACGCGCTTTTCAAGCGCCTCGCCCTGGTAGGTGAAAGCCAGCGATCCACCATGATCGGCGACCGCGCGTGCGATGCCCCAGGCGATGGAGCGGTCGTTGGCGACCCCCATGATCAGGCCCCGTTTACCGGCCATTAACTGTGCAGCGTTACCCATGAAAAACTTGTCAATTCGCGTATTTAGCGCCGTTTCGCGCATCCTACACCAAAGCCGACTCGCGGCAAGGATATCTGCCGCAAGATGATTATTTTCGTTTAGCTTCAAAGAGATATACTATTGCGGCACCTGAGATAATAGGAATCATCGGTCCGACATGACACGCGCCCCAGAAACCAATGCACGCCGCCGCGATTTAGTTACCGCGGAATTCGGCTTTGCGCGCGCTGCCTTGGCGCGGTTTCGCGAGGAGCGCGGCTTGGTTATCGCAGCGTCGCTCAGCTACACCTCGCTGCTGGCGCTGGTGCCCTTGGTCGCCATCAGCCTGTCCATCCTATCGGCGTTCCCGGCGTTCGAAGATGTGCAAGGCCGGTTGCTGCAACAGGCGCTGGGCTATGTCGCGCCCCATGCCGGCGCCGAAGTGCAGACCTATCTCGATCAATTCGTTTCCAACACCAGCAACCTGACCGCGCTTGGCATCGTCTGGCTGGCGGTGACCGCGATCATGCTGCTGTCGACCATCGAGTCCGGCTTCAACGCCATTTGGCGGGTCGACTCCCCGCGGCCGCTGATGATGCGGCTGGTCGCCTATTGGACCACGTTGACCCTGGGTCCGCTGCTGCTGGGCGCCGGCCTGTCCTTGAGCACGGTAATATTTGCGTCGGAAAATTTGTCTGCCCTGGGTATCGAATCCGGCATGTCCTTGAACGGCGCGGTGCGGGTTATCCCTTTGATCTTCGCCGCGGTGGGCCTCACGATTCTCTATCTGGCGTTGCCCCATCGCCGCATCGAATGGCGCCACGCGCTGCTCGGCGGGTTGATCGCGGCGATCCTGTTCGAAGGGTTGAAGGCGCTGTTCGGTATTTATCTCAGCCGCGTCGGCACGTTTCAGAGCGTCTACGGTTCGCTGTCGGCGTTGCCGGTGTTCCTGATCTGGATGTATCTCGGTTGGGCCGTGGTGCTGTTCGGTGCGGCGATCGCGGCGGCGCGGCCGGAATGGCTGGCGGCGCGCGCGTCGGAAGAACATGGCGGCCCTCTGACCCCGGCGCGCTGCTTGCTGCGGGCGTTACAGGTGATCGATGTGCTGCATACCTCGGGTCAGGCCGGGGACACCGCCAATAACGACATGCTGCTGGCTGCCGCATCGGGCGATGGCGATGCCTTGGCCATGGTGATGATGCGCCTGCACAATGCCGGCTATATCGCGCGCACCGATGCCGACACGGCGGTGCTGATCCGTGATCTAGACGATTTTTCCCTGCACGATTTGTATCAGGCGCTGGGCTTCGCCATCGACACCTTCGATCCGGCGAGCGCCAGCGAGACCCCCTGGGCGTCCGACCTCGCCGCGCTATTGGCTGAGGCCGACGACGCCGGCCGCAATGTGCTGGCCCAATCGATCCGCGAACTGCTCAGCAAGACCGGCCCGCGTCTGGTCGTGGAGATCCCGACCGAAACCAGCGCTAGCTGACGACTTCCCAGCTGCCGTCGGGCTGTTGGCAGGCGGTACCGAAGGCGCGCTCTTCGCGGCCGCCGATGGTCACCGTCGTCTGATATTCGCGGCAGTAGCTACCTGAACTTGCCTGGGTCCCCTCGCGGACCGGGGTCACCGAGCCGTAATTGCCGCTATCGGGGTTTTGCCAGACGATCTGCTCGCCGATCGACGCGCTATGGGCCTGTTGTTCGGCCTGGCGCATGGCCAATTGGTCGGCACGGTCGAGCGATTTGCCGATATCGGCGCCGATCATGGCGCCGGCGAAGGTGCCCAGCGCCGTTGCGATGATTTGTCCCGAGCCGCCACCGATCTGCGAGCCGATAACCGCACCGCCGATACCGCCGAGGATGGTACCCGCGGTTTGCTTCTGGCCGGCGTCGCCACTGCAGGCGGCGAGAATGAGGGCCGCCGCGGCGAGCGGCGCGATAGCTTTCCTATTCATCGTAAATGTCCTTCCATCGTGCGCGCCCATTTTTAAAAAGTTCGGCGCAGAAGCGGGATTTTTCGCCGCACACGCGCTATATGAAGGCCAGCGGGCGTCGATTTGGCCTCGTCTCAATATACCTTACATATTACATGCAAATATGATGGCAGAATTAAGGCATGTCTGAGCCCATAAATGACCCGATCGCCCTGTTCGGCGCCTGGTACCGCGATGCCGAGGCCTCGAAGGTCAAGAATCCCAACGCCATGACCCTGGCGACGGCGACCGCC
>JABDJY010000001.1 GCA_013003285.1 Alphaproteobacteria bacterium
CGCTGGGTATCACCGATGCGCCGATCGACTGGTTACTGTTCAACGAAGGCGCCGTCTTCCTCGGGCTGGTCTATGTCTACACGCTGTTCATGACCTTGCCGATCTATCTTTCGCTGGAGAAGATCGATCCGGCCCTGGTCGAGGCCGCGACCGATCTGGGCGCGCGGCCGGCGGCGGTGTTCCGGCGGGTTATCCTGCCGCTGAGCTGGCCCGGCGTCTTGTCAGGCTGCATCATGGTGTTCCTGCTATCGATCAGCGCCTTCGTCACGCCGCAACTGCTCGGCGGCCCGTCGGGAATCATGTACGGCAACGTGATCGCCAGCCAGTTTCTGGCCAATAACAACTGGGCGTTCGGATCAGCCCTATCGATATCCCTGGTGGTGATCGTTCTGGTGCTGCTGCTGATCAGCTCACGTTGGATCGGTGTGCAGCATGTATTCACCGGCGGCCGGAACAGCTAACGCCATGACCACGATCACTGCCGGACAGGCAAATATCGCCAAACGCAGCGCCCGTAAACCGGCGCGCAGCCATCGACCCTATGGTGGCTACCGGACCGCGCTGTGGATCTACGCCGCCGCCTTCTACACCTTCCTGTACGGCCCGCTGCTGATGATCGTGCTGCTGTCGTTCAATAATTCGGAAATCGTCGGCTTTCCCTTCCAGGGTTTCACCACCCGCTGGTACGAAGTGGTGTTCGTCAGCCCGGATCTTCTCAAGGCGCTCGGCAACAGTGTGGCGGTGGGTGTCCTCGCCGCAACTATCGCGACCACCCTGGCGCTCTCCCTGGCCATGGGGTTCCGCCATCAGTTCCGCGGCAAATCCATCATTCTCTATCTAATTCTGGTGCCGATCATCATCCCCGGTATCATCGGCGGCATCGTCTTGCTGATCTTCTTCGGATTTTCCGGCATCCGCTCATCGCTCTGGACCACCGTGCTGGTGGCCCACGTCAATTGGGTGCTGCCATTCGCCTTTCTTACCCTGTTTCCGCGTTTGCACGGCTTCGACCGGGCGCTCGAGGAAGCGGCAATGGATCTGGGTGCAAAACCCTGGGAAATCTTTACCCGCATCGTGTTTCCGATCATTCGGCCCGGCGTTATCGCCACGGCGCTATTCTCGTTCAGCCTGTCGTTCGACGAGTTTATTCGAACCATTTTCGTCAGCGGTTTCGACCGCACCATACCGGTTCAGTTCTGGGGGCTCATCGTTGACGAGTTGGCCCCCGAGTTACCCGCGATGGCAGTGCTTATCATCGTGATTTCGATCTTTAGCTCAGCTATCGGATTTTTTTTTATGCGGCGTGCCTCGCGCAGCGCCGCGACGTAAATCCGATCGACGAGATGAAGGAGTTTTTGTGCGTTAGGAACGTAAACAACCTCTGAGGGGAGGACCAAAGATGAAAAAGTCAATTTCTGATGTATCTCGCTATATCAACCAGCGCGGCGCCGACCGCCGTACATTCCTGAAAGGCGCCGGCGTCGCCGGTCTCGGCGGGCTCGCGGCCAGCACGTTACCGTTCAACACGGCCTTTGCCCAATCGAAGAAAGTCGTCGCCATCATGCCCGGCGTCTTCATGCCCGATCCAGCGCGGCCCATTGTCGAGCAATTGTCCGGCGTCACTGTCGAGAACGCGCCCTATGTGTCGCCGACCGACACGCTGGCGAAGTTGATGGCGCCCGGCGGTACCAAAAACTACGACATGATGGTCAGCCTGACCCAGTTCGTGAAAGGCCCCGCCCTGGGAGAGAAAGACGGCGACGAGCGCCTCCATGCGCTCGATATGAGCAAGATTCCCAACGCTCAGAACCTGATGCCGTTGTTCAAGAAAGACATCGTCACCCGGGCCGGCAAGACCTACATGGTCCCGGTCGTATGGGGATATGACTCGGTGATCTATAACGCCGACAAGATCCCGACCGAGGATTCGCTGACCCAGTCCTGGGGCGTCCTGTTCGACGATAAGTATAAGGGCCGTATCGCCTGGCGCGACGACGCTCACGGCATGATCATGGCCGCCGCCTTGCATCGCGGTCACCCCGATCCGGTCGCCATGGACGCCAACGATCTGAAGGATATCACCGCCTATCTGATCGACCGCAAGAAGAACGTGCGCACCATGTGGACCAAGTTCGGCGAAGCGGTGAACCTGGTTTCGTCGGGTGAGGTCTGGGCCATGTATGGCTGGATCGCCATGCGGGCGGCGCTCCAGAAACAGGGTCTGAACGTCACCAATAACTGGCCGGCCGATGGCCTGCTGACCTGGAATCAGTCTGGGTTCGTACCCAAGGATTCGCCGAACGCCGACAACGCCGAAGCGGTCATCAATGCCATGCTGTCCAAGGAATACGGCCAGAAATTGACCGAGGTCACAAACTATCCGTCGACCTCGGCCGAAGTCGCTGCCCTGTTCAGTGCGGCCGACAAGCGCAAGCTGGGCTTCGATCTGGTCGATCGCGGGGTCAAGCTTTATGGGCTCAATTTCCCCGCCAACATCGATAAGTGGGTCGAGTCCTGGAATATCATCAAGACGGCCTAGCCGGCCTATCTCTCTTTGGTGGTCGTGGTCCAAAGCCGCGGCCACCAGGGTTCTACGCTTGTTAATTTGGATGAGGACTGCCCGGTGACCAACCCTGTCTCCGACATTGCCGCGCCGCGATCCGTGGCGCCGGCCACTGGCGATAGCGCGGTGGAAATTCGCGG
>JABDJY010000020.1 GCA_013003285.1 Alphaproteobacteria bacterium
GGTCGCGACCCCCATGGCGGGTAGGTTAGACGCCTGGACATAGGCACCCTCAACGCGCCATTTTCCGGGGCCCGGATTGTGACAAAAATAGGTGATACTCCAATGGCCAATCGCACTAATCGCAACGCGGGCGCAGACTCCCCAAACAACCCACGACACACCCCCCACAGCATAGAGCGGTATTGCGATAACGAGTTGATGAAATCTCCATGTCCGCTCCATAAATATGTACCAAGGGTCATGGGAAAGATTCGGTTCGATATTTAATTTGGGGGGGCGGTCAAATTCGAAGCGATAGCCAAGTTGCCACGTCACGTCCCTAAAAAACCCGCGTTTGTGGGCAAAAAAGTCGTGACACTTGGCTTGGCGTTGCGCCCAATCGCGAACGTCATGTATCTGGATTATGCCGAAGGGGCCGGCGACGCCAACTAAAACGCCTACATAAATAAGCGACCTTTCAAGCCATTTCGAGCACTCGAACGCGCGATGAATCATCATGCGATGCATGCCCACACTGTGGCCAACGAGTAGCGTGGCATAGGTAAGAACAAGGAAAACAACAAACGCGTCCCACGTAAACGTGGCTGGGCCTAAAACTACAGCGGTGCCAAGCATCCCTCCAAACCAAATTGCTTTCGAAAAATAGGGAACGACGCGGCCGTATTCGGCGGATGCATTTGCGCCGTCGATCCGTTTGACGGGCTTCATCATGCAGCTAGTCCTCCTTATCTTTTCGTTCTTTTGAAATTCTCCTCGCGTCGGGACAGAACGGTGTCAAAAAGCCATACAACTTGTTCGCGAGGTTATCCGGCGCAATGCTGTAGAGCACAAACTGACCCCGTTTTTGTTCGATCAACAAATCCGCTTCCTTGAGGATGGAAAGATGTTTCGAGATCGACGGTAGAGTCATGTCGAATTTTTCTGCAATTTCCCCGACGGTCATGGGGCCGCCAGAGAGATGATTTAGAATTCGACGTCGTGGCTCGGAGGCCAAAGCTTTGAATACATCACTCATAAATAGTTTCCTAAATAGGAAATTAAGAAAAAGCAACAAAAAATGTTTCAAAGTACAGCAATATGCCAAAAACGATTGACGATCTGTGAGCAAATGTAGCCCGCCAGACGCTCAGACTAGGCAATTCAGAACTGATGATGTGCGTGAATTGGCGCGCCCGGCAGGATTCGAACCTGCGACCCCCAGATTAGGAATCTGGTGCTCTATCCTACTGAGCTACGGGCGCTGATTGGCGTTTAGGTAACGCGCCCGACAACATCGTCCGAAATGGCGGCGGCGGCAATATTAATTTCGCCTCAATCCGCGCGCAGGCGCACGATCTCGATGCCGACGCCGGCGCAATCGTCATAGACGTCGGTCTTCTCGCTCGACACCCGCACGGCGACGACCGCGTCGAAGCCGAAGCACATATCGGCGATTTCCTCGACCAGGGTTTCCTGCAAATTGATGTGCCGGCCGTCGATCAGATCGTGCAGCGCGTCGCGCACCTGGTCGTAATTGAAGACTTCCTTGATGCTGTCGCGCTGGGGCCGCGCGCCCGGCGCCATATAGAGCGTGATATTGACCAGCACGTTCTGCGACTGGCCCTGCTCGGAATCGTTGATGCCGATATGGGCCTGGACTTCCAGGTCGCGGAAAAACAGCTTGCGGATTGAGGGTTCCCGCTCGAGCAGCCGGGCCTCGATCGGATCGATTGTGGGAACAGCCGTGCTTATCATCATTACGCTCCGTTGCCGTCGCCGCTATCGCCCGATTGGTCGTCGGGGGTCTCAATGAACATGACGTCGCGCGCACTGCCGACAAGGTGCTGGCCGCCATCGACCAACATGACTTCGCCGGTGACGGCTTTGGCGGATACCAGATAGCGCACGGCGCCGGCAATATCGGCCGCCGTGGCGCCACGACCCAAGGGTGTGCGGCCATGCACCGCGGCGAACTGATCGGGCGGCTGATCGCCGCTCGGCAGGGTCAAGCCCGGCGCCACGCCGCACACGCGAATGCGCGGCCCCAGCGCCATGGCCAGGGTGGTGGTGAGGCCGCTGAGGCCATATTTCGACAGTGTGTAGGACAGGAAATCAGGGTTCGGGTTGACCAGCTTCTGGTCGAGCAGATTGATGATCACGCCCTCGGCCTCGGCGACCAAATTCTCGGCGAAGGCCCGCGACAGCAGCATCGGCGCGCGCAGATTGACCGCCATCATGGCGTCGAAACCGGCGGCATCGACCGTGGCGATATCATCGGCGGCGAACAGCGAGGCGTTATTGACCAGACAGCCCAGCCCGCCGGCCGCCCGGGCGGCCGCATCGATCAACCCGGCCGCGGCTGCCGGGTCCGACAGGTCGGCGGCGATGGCGGTTGCGGTACCGCCCTGAGATTCGATGGCCGCGATGGTTTGCGCCGCCGCGTCGGCGGAGCGGTGGTAATGGACGATGACATGCCAGCCATCTTCCGCCAGGCCCAAGGCGATCGCCCGGCCGATCCGCTGGGCGGCGCCGGTCACGAGGGCGCCGGATACTGAGGTCGCGCCGGTCACGGGGCTTGCTTCATCATTTCGGTGGCCATCAACAAGGCCGCCCGGACGCCCGGTTCGAGCGCCGAATGACCCGCATCGGTAATGATTTCAAAGCGCGCCTCCGGCCAAGCCGCGGCCAATTTGGCGGCGGTGGTGGGCGGACAAACCATATCGTAGCGGCCCTGTACGATGACGCCGGGCAGATGGCGGATCGTGGCCATATTGGCAAGCAGTGCGCCTTCCTCGAGGAACCCGTTATGGGCCAGATAGTGCGCCTCCAGGCGGGCCAGCGCCAAGGCCCCGGCGCCATCGCCCATGGCGGCGACCGCGTCGCCATTGGGCCGTAGGGTCGAGCAGGTGGCCTCATAAGCGGCCCAGGCGCGCGCCGCGGGCAGGTTCACCGCCGGGTCCGGGTCTTCCAATAATTTGCGATAGGCGGAGAGCAGATCGCCGCGCCCCGCCTCGGGCACGCCGTCGGCGAACTTGCGCCAGGCCTCGGGGAAGAAGCGGCCCATACCATGGAGAAACCAATCAACCTCGTCGCGGCCGCACAGAAATACGCCGCGCAGAATGAGGCCGCGGCAGCGCGCGGCATGGGCTTGGGCATAGGCCAGGGCCAGGGTACTGCCCCAGGAGCCGCCGAAGACCAGCCATTTCTCGACGCCCAGCGTGTCGCGCAAATGTTCGATGTCGGCGACCAGATGGCCGGTTGTGTTGGCCTCGATCGAGGCGCTGGGGGTGGATTTCCCCGCCCCGCGCTGATCGAACAGAATAATCCGGTAATGCTCGGGGTCGAAAAACCGCCGGTGGGTCACCGTGGTCCCCGCCCCCGGGCCGCCATGAAGGAACAGCACCGGCGCGCCCTCGGGATTGCCCGATTGCTCCCAATACATCACGTGCCCGCCGTCCAGGGGCAAGACACCTGTCTCGTAGGGGGTAATCTCGGGAAATAATTCTCTGCGCACCGGCACTTCCTCTCAATGCAGCGCGCAACAGTGCCGCGGCCGGCCAGGATGTCAACCTATGGCCACAATCGGCGGGCAAAATAGGCGGCTGATTTAACGGCTTTTTAGGCGATATACTGCCCTGATGAAACCACGACACCCCTTATTTACCGCGCTTTTCGTGCTGATCGCGCTGACACTCGCCCCGGCCCTGCCGGCGGGCGCGGATGACGATCTGCCGCATGGCTTCGCCGACCTCATCGCCGGCGATAGCGCGGTGGTGCACGAAATCGTCGATGGCGACACGGTTATTCTCGACGATGGTCGCCAGGTGCGCTTGGTCGGCATACAGGCGCCCAAACTGCCCCTGGGCCGGAAAGGTTTCGAAAAATGGCCGCTCGCCGATGAGGCCAAGGCGGCGCTCGCCGAGTTGGTTCTGGGACGGCGGGTCAAGCTGGGATATGGCGGCCAGCGGCAGGATCGCTATGGCCGCGAACTGGCCCATCTATTCACCGATGACGGATTATGGGTGCAGGGCAGTTTGCTCGAATTGGGTCTCGCGCGGGTCTATAGCTTTGCCGACAATCGCAGCCTGGCCGAGCGCATGCTCGAGGCCGAAGGCGCGGCGCGCAGTGAAACGGCGGGCATCTGGCAGCACCCCTATTACGCCATCCTCGATACCGAAGCGGCGCCGGAACATACCGGCCGCTATTCCCTGGTCGAGGGCAGGGTTTTGAAGGTGGCCATCGTGCGCGGGCGAGCATTCCTGAATTTCGCAGAGGATTACCGCACCGATTTCACCATTTCTATTTCCAGTCAGAACTTGAAAACTTTCGCCAAGAGCGGAATTATTCCGCAAGACTATACTGGCCGTCGCGTGCGGGTGCGCGGTTGGTTAAGATGGAGTAATGGTCCGATGATCGACGTCACCCACCCCGAACAGATCGAAGTGCTTACGCCATGACCAAATTATCGCTGTCCCAAACGAACCCGGCAGACCAACGCGGCCGTGCCGGCCAATTCGCTCTCATGGGCTTAGCCCTCTTGCTGGCCGGGTGTACGGTAAACCCGGCAACGGGGGAGAGTAGCTTCACCGCCTTCATGTCGCCCGAGCAGGAATTGCGGGTCGGCGCCGAACAGCACCCCAAAATTTTGAAAGAATTCGGCGGCGCCTACGACCATGCCCGGGCGAACGCCTATGTTAACGCGGTGGGGCAAAAGCTCGCCCGCCAGTCGGACCTGCCCAACCTGAAATTCACCTTCACGGTGCTCGACAGCGACGTGATCAACGCCTTCGCGCTACCCGGCGGCTATATCTATATCAGCCGTGGCTTGTTGGCGCTGGCCAATACCGAAGCCGAGCTCGCCGGCGTCCTGGCCCATGAAATCGGCCATGTGACGGCGCGCCACAGCGCCCAGCGCTATAGCTCCTCCATCGTCGCCGGCCTCGGCACGGCGCTGCTCGGGGTCGTCGCCGGCGGCGGCGTGGCGCAGCTCGGCCAGCAGGGCGCGGCGGCCTATTTGCAGGGCTATTCGCGCGATCAGGAATTCGAGGCCGACACGCTGGGCGTCCGCTATCTGGCGCGCACCGGCTATGAGACCGGATCGATGGCGTCGTTTCTGGCGTCGCTCAAGGCCTATAGCGAGTTGGAAGCGAGAACCAGCGGTCTGCCCGACCCCGCCTCGCGCTATAACATCATGTCGACCCATCCGCGTACCGGCGATCGCGTCGCCGCCGCGATCAGGGCCGCGCAGGCAACCCAGGTCGCCAATCCGCGGATCGGCAATATCGACCATCTCAACGCCATCGAAGGTATCGTGTTCGGCGATTCCGACGGCCAGGGTTTCGTCCGCGGCCGGGTGTTCGCGCACAAGATCCTCGGGTTCCGCTTCGAAGTGCCCGAGGGCTTTCACCTGTCCAATGGCACCCGCCAGGTTGTCGCGCGCGGACCGAACGACGCGGTGATCCTGTTCAACGCCGACACCAAACCGTTTCGCGGCCGCATGACCTCTTATCTAACCGACGCCTGGGCGCCGAAGGCCAAGCTCAGCGTGGTCGAAACCATCAACGTCAACGGCATGGATGCGGCAACCGGCTCGACCCGCCTGACCCAGCAAAATGGCAGCGTCGACTTGCGTCTGGTCGCCATCCGCTTCGGCCCGAACCAGATCTACCGTTTCATGTTCGCCAGCCCGCCGGCGTCAACGCAACAGCTCAGCGTGCCCTACCGGCGCACCACCTTTAGCTTCCGCCGGCTTTCCGAGAGCGAAAAGCGCGACCTCAAGCCGTGGCGTGTGGTCACCCCAACGGCAAGGCCTGGCAGCAGCGTGGCACAGCTATCGCGGGGCTATCCTCTGCCCGGTCCGAAGGAAGAATGGTTCCGGGTGTTGAACGGCCTGGCGCCGAATTCCCAACCCTTCGCCAATCAGCGGGTCAAGTTGGTCGTGGAATAGTTGGCGCCCGGTTAGGCTTCGAGCGTGTCGACAACCGCGCCCGCCGCATCGAGGCAGGCCGCCAGCAGGGTGCCGCCGCGCCCCGCGCCGCCATCGAGACTGACCGTGTAGGAACCTTCGACCAGGCCGGAGGCGCATTTATTGAAGCCGCGCACAATGCGCGCGAAATCGCCATAGGGCTGGCTAATGGCGTCAAAGCCCGCCGAGGGCCACCAATAGCTGTCCTTCTGCGTCGCCAGGGGGCGGCTGACATCGAGGCCGGCATTCACGAACAATAGGGGCGCACCATTGCTTTCGCAGGGCTCGGTCACCGCCGCCCGGCGCAGCGCCGATAGAATTTGTGTATGGCCCGAATGGGTGTGGACCGCATCGCGCAAACTGGCCGTCCATCTGGCACAGGCCGGCGCACCGGAACGCGCCGCGGCCAGGCCATCGGCGGCATGACCACCATAGGCCGCCAAGGTCGCTTCGACCCCCTGGTCGAGCATCCAGGTCAGCACTTCAACCGGGTTAAGCGCCAACTGCAGCTGCAGCAATTTCTGCCACATCTCTTCCTGGGCGCCGCGCAGAATGGCCACATCGTCGGCGAACATGCCTTGCGTGCCGATGACCGCGCGCCGGAACGCCAGAACCTCATCGACCGCGCCCACCGGGTCGCTGCCCCGGCCAAGAATGTTACCCAGATAGATCAGCCGGTCGCCGGCCCGGTAGCGTTGGGCAATTTCGCGATGCAAAACAGCAAGCTTGTCGGCTTCGCCATGCACCGACGCCACGGCCCAAACCCGCCGTGGATGGTGCAGAACGGAAATCTTATCGGTATCGACGAGCGGGAGCGACATGGGCCTGGTGCGACTAGGGCTTAACCTCAGGCCGAAAACATGAATCAAGCGCCCGCGCCGGTGCAAGTCCGTTTCGCCAACCCCACCCAATTCTTTGCAAAAACCGAGTGCGGTTCGAATTATTCAATCGGCGCTTAGGAACGCCTCCAAGCCATCGAGACAACCCAGCCACCCGACCCGATGGTCATCGAGCACTTCTTGGCTGGGATTGTTCGAATGCTCAACGATGACCTCGGTTCTCGATCCGGTCGCCACGAAGCGAACGACAACCCGCTGCTCGACGCCCTCCGGGTAGACCGGTTCCGAGCCCGTCGCCCAGGAATATTCGAGCAGATGAGGCGGCTCGATGCGAACAAACTCGCCGACGATCCAGATGACGGTGCCATCGGGCAATTCATTGGCAATACGATAATATCCACCGACGCGCAGATCGATGGCGCAATCGGTGCACGTCACATTCGCTGGCCCCCACCAACTCTTGATTTGTTCGGGCTCCGTCCAGGCTTGAAATGCGGCGTCAGGCGTACCGTCGACGACCCGTCGCACGATGAGGGAAAGCGAGCCGCTGTCCAAGCCACCGTCGTCGTTATCGCGGCTCATTTTCTCGCCTTTGGGGGGATAGCCGCCGAATCGGTCTTGCGCTTCATATGGTCCCCAAACGAGTCCAACATCTCGTTCCAAAATTCCGTGTACTGATCGAGCCAGACCTGCGCCGTCTCAAGCGAGGCGGTATTGAGCGAGCAAACGCTCGTCCGGCCGGAATTATGGCGTTCGATGAGGCCGGCGCCTTCAAGGACCTTCAAATGTTTCGATACCGCATTGAGCGACATATCGAAGGGTTCGGCCAACGCCGTGACGGTGCCTTGCGCTTCAGAAAGGTTGCGCACCAGCGCGCGCCGGGTGCGATCGGACAGCGCATGAAACACCCGATCGAGCTGTTCCTCGGGAATCGTATCGGTTCTCATACCGGTTTATTCACCTTGCATTATTCTCAACCGATTGGTTGAATGTATAATCAGAATGTCCCCCCGATACCTGTTTGGCAAGGAGAAAACCCATGTCCACATCCATTCATCAAGAAGTTACGATCAACGCGAAACCGGCGGACGTTTATCAGGCCTTCATGGACGAGGCGCGCCACAGCGCGATCACGGGCGGTAAATCGAGCATCAGCAATGAAATTGGCGGCCGCGCCGACATGCATGACGGTCAGATCATGGCGCAGAATATCGAACTCACACCCAACCAGAAGATCGTCCAAGCTTGGCGTGTGACGACTTGGGAGGATGGCCTTTATACGCTTTTGCGCATTGGCCTGGCGCCGGACGGCGACGGTACCCGCATCACGCTCGATCAGACCGGCTGCCCGGAAGACATGACGGAACATCTCGCCGGTGGCTGGGAAGCACGATACTGGCAGCCCATGAAGGCGTATTTCGAACAAAGATGAGATCGATGATCTGAACAGATAGGGGCAGACAAATGGAGGAATTGATAACAGGGGTTAGTTGGCTGGCCGTGATCGTCGGGGCTGTGGTTTCATTTTTGCTGGGGTGGCTGTGGTATTCGCCGAAACTCTTCGGGACCAAATGGGCCGAGGGCGTCGGCGTCGATCTCGGGTCCGCCAGCGAGATGCCGGTCGGCGCCATGGTGTCGCAAATCATCGGCCTCCTATTGATGAGCTGGTTCGTCGGTGTCACCGCCGTCACCAGCGCATTGCTCACGGTCATCCTGGCGACCATCGCCTTTACGGTACTGGCCTATTCCGGCGGTCAATTCACCAAGAAATCCGCCTATGCCCGCGGGGTCGAGGCTGGTTATTGGATCATCTGCCTGGCGCTCATGATCATAAGCCAAGGCGTCATCCGCAATCTGCTGTAGCGGCCTGTTAGCGGTTTTTCGGCAAAGAAAAGGCCGGGCACGCTATCCGTGCCCGGCCTTATTTCGCCTCAAAGCGTTCGCCTTCGATATTTAGGCCGCGCTGAGTATGGTCTCCAGCTTTTCGACCGCCGCCAACTCGCGGGCCAGCCGTTCGAGCGCCGCCTGGTACATCTGGCGTTCGGAATATGATTGGTCGGGCTGATCGGCATTGCGATGGAGATCGCGCACCACTTCGGCAATCGCCACCGGATCGCCGGAATTGATCTTGGCTTCGTATTCTTGGGCGCGGCGGCTCCACATGGTCCGCTTGACCCGCACCTTGCCCTTCAGGGTTTTCAGCGCGGTATCGATAACTTTACGGTTGGAGAGTTTGCGCAGACCGGAATCTTTCACCTTTTCGACGGGGACCCGCAGGGTCATGCGTTCCTTTTCAAAGCTGACTACAAATAACTGCAGCTTTTGTCCGGCAATTTCACGGTCTTCGACACCGGTTACCTTACCGACCCCATGGGTCGGATAAACCACAAAATCGCCCTTACCAAATTCGAGGTCTTTGAGGGCTTTCTTCTTCGTACTCGTCGCCATATTTGCCTACTTTTCTATGCCATAAACATGCGTTGTTTAACCGTCCGCACACCCCTGCTTCGGCCGGTTACACTTGGATCTTGCGAGTAATTTGCGCCTGGCCAGCGGTTTCAGACACAAAGCAAGGGACAGCCGCTCACCATTGAAGGCAAGCGGCTGTCCCTTAATTACATTTAGTAGTATAACATAAAAATCCGGCAATTAACAGCCGGGCGCCGACGCCCTGCCACCCATGCGCGATTATAGGCGTTAGGAAATCAGCTTATTCACCCTTCCCCGGGTTAGCGCTGAAATATTTATCGAACTTGCCGTCCTCATCCTTGAAGGCGTCGGCGTCGGGCAACGGATCGGACTTGGCCGTAACATTGGGCCATTTTTCCGAATACTCCCGGTTCATTTCCAGCCACTTCTCGGCTTCCGGCTCCACATCGGGGATGATGGCTTCCGCCGGGCATTCCGGCTCGCACACGCCACAGTCGATGCATTCATCGGGATGTATCACCAGCATGTTTTCACCTTCGTAGAAACAATCTACCGGGCAGACTTCCACGCAGTCGGTGTACTTGCATTTGATACAAGCCTCGGTCACCACGTACGGCATGTTTAATTCCTTCCTTACATATCCAACGCGTCGGTCCTTAAAGCCCAGCGTGTCGGGAATTCGAATGTTCCGGGGTCTGATTTCGTTACGTTTTACTCACTTCGATGCGTGTACTACCGCGCTGCCTGCGACTAGGCAATCGCCCGTTTTCGGGCTTCGCCGCTTTCCCGGTCGCTAACGTAAAGCAGGCCGGCGACGCGCCGCAATAGGTTCGCTTCGTGATCGTGCACGACGCCGTCGGCATAAACCACGCGCCACAGCATCTCGATCATTTCGATTCGCTCTTCATGGTCGAAATCATCGCGGATACGGCGGGTAAACCGCGACAATTCCACCGCATCGTGGGCAACCTGGTCGGCCAGTTCAACCACCGATTCCACCGCCTCGTCTGATAATTCGAACCGGCTGCGCACCAACTCGACGATCATTGTGCGCTCGCCCTCGCCGATGGCGTCATCCATACGCGCGGTTTCGACCAACAGCACTGCGGCGGCCAGATGCAAATCATCGACACTATGGTGTCCGGGGCTGTCAGCAGCGGCTTCGTCTGCGCCGAACATTTTTTTAAGGCGATCAAGCATGAGGCCGGTTTACACGCGAATTGCATTCACAACAACCATAGGCGAATTAGGGGTTTCCCGGATCATTCAACTGATCGATGGCCCGGCGGTCGCGCTTTGTGGGGCGGCCCGCGCCGGGATCGCGCTGGCCGCTTTTCGGAACCCGTTCCTCGCGCGGAACCGGCGGCGGCGACAGGTCTTCGTAGAGGGTCTGCGCCTCGCTATAGGGCCCACGGCGCGCGCCCAGGGCCACAACCCGGACCACCCAGATGCGCCGGCCTAGGGCAAATGTCAGAACATCGTCGGGCTTGAGCGCGTGATTGGGTTTGCGCACCGGTGTGCGGTTGACCCGTACCTGACCCGACTTACACAAGGTCGTGGCCTGGGTGCGCGACTTGCACAGGCGGGTATACCAGAGCCATTTATCCAGGCGCAGGGTTTCAATTTCCGCCGTCACGAGGGCGAGCCAATCTTCAGTTGCGCCAGTTTGGCAAAGGGCGAATCCGGATCGATCGGCCGCGCCTCACGCTGCTTGCGCGGCTTCTTGGCAGCCTTGTGCCTGTTCGGCCGCCGCCGGGCCACGCTCAGCGTCTCCTCGGTACGGGTCACCGCATAGCCGAAGCGCCGCAGCACTTGGGCGAAATCGTCCGGACCGGCGCCGATCGCGTTCATCACCGCCGGGGTCACTTCGAAGGCGCCTTCGCGGGTCGACCGGCGGATCTCGGCCAACAAACGCTCCAGCAGATCGGCGCGCACCGCCAGCGGTCCGGCCGGACAGAATCCCAGGGCCAGATACCAAGCTTCCGGAACACTGTCCTGGCAGGCAATCGACGTGGAGCCGCCATCGGGGATCGCCGTCGGCGCGGACCCGCCCGCATGCACCGTCCATAACAGGCCCTTCAGCGCCATCAGCCGGCCTTTGAGCATGGCCGGCATATACGTCATTTCGACGCCGATGCGCACACCGGCACGGGCCAGCATCTTGCGTTCTTCCTCGGCGAAGTTTGCCTTCTTGTCGACGGCGGGATCGCGAACGCTACACCCCAGACCTTCAACCAGGCGAAAGGCCAGGCCCCGCACGGTCCCAGCAAAGGCCGCCTCGCGCAGCTCGAGCAGCGGTCCGATCTGGGCTTGCAAATAATCGTCCAGCCAGCGGGTGAGACGCTGACGAACCTGCTCGCGCGCCGGGCCGTCGATGAGATCGCTGGCCAGCACATCGACTAGGGGTCGCACCACATTGGCGCCCGCCGTCAATCGCCCCAGAGGCGCATCACGCCAGAGGATTTGCCCGCTCGCCAGGTCGAGGGCGAACGCATCGTCCTCGGCCGCGTTGATATCGGCCACCCGGCCGGCAATCGCCTCGCGCAGCACCCGGTTGGCCGCCGCCATCAAATGGGGATTGGCCGCCACTTCGCCGTCGAGGGGAACGAAGCGGAAGCCTTCGAGCCACCCCACGTCGCTGCCTTCCACCGTCACCCGCCCGTCATTGGCGACGCCGGCCAGCAGGGTCTTACGTTCGCGCAATCGTTGCACCAGCACCGCCGTCTTGCGGTCGACAAAGCGCTGGGTCAGCCGGTCGTGCATGGCATCGGAGAGCTTGTTCTCCAATTCATGGGTGCGTTGCTGCCAGCCCAGCGCATCCTCCAGCCAGTCGCGGCGGTGGGACACATAGGTCCAGGTGCGCACCCCGGCGATGCGCGCCGTCAATGTGTCGATATCGCCATCGGTGCGGTCGAGGCGCTCGACCGCGCGGGAAATCCAGTCGCCCGGGATACGCGCTTGCGACGACATGAGAAATTTATAGACACGCGTGACGAGCCGCGGGTGGGAACCGCTGAGATCACCGAGAAAATCGGGGATACGGCAGACATCCCACAGCAAGCGCACCGCCTCGGGATGGGACGCCATATCGACGATACCCGGTGTCGCCATGGCGTTGACCAGGGCGCTGTAATCGTCGGCGGCGCGCGCCCGGCGCAGTTCCGGCGCCGGCGGCGGCGCTTCCAGGCTACGCTTGAGACCGGCGGGCGAATTGAAATCCAGCTTGGTGGCGCGCCAGAATAGGGCGCGGATCGACTCAAACTTATGGTCTTCCAAAGCGGCCACAAGATCGGGATCGAAGGGATCGATATCGGTCGTCGGGCCGAACGTGCCGTCGGCCATATAACGGCCTGCCCGCCCGGCCACCTGGGCGATCTCGGGTGGCGTTAGATGGCGGAAATGATTGCCGTCGAATTTGCGCAAGGACGAGAAAGCGACATGGTCGATGCCCATGTTGAGGCCCATACCGATGGCGTCGGTGGCCACCAGATAGTCGACCTCGCCGGCCTCATACATGCCAACCTGGGCGTTGCGCGTGCGCGGACTGAGCGCCCCCAGAACAACCGCCGCCCCACCCCGTTGGCGGCGCAAGACTTCGGCTAGGGCGTAAACATTCGCGGCGGAAAACGCCACCACAGCCGAGCGCGGCGGCAGGCGTGTGAGTTTCTTCGGGCCGGCATAGCTCAGCTTGGAAAACCGCTCGCGGCGAATAAACTCGGCCTCCGGCACCAATTTACGCAGGATGGGCGCCATGGTTTCGGCACCGAGAAACATGGTCTCTTCGGTGCCGCGAGCGCCGAGCAGCCGTTCGGTGAAGATATGGCCGCGCTCGGCATCGGCGCAGAGCTGAATCTCATCGATCGCCAGGAAGGCGACCTGCCGGTCCTGCGGCATGGCCTCGACGGTGCACAGAAAATAACGCGGATTATCGGGAATGATCTGCTCTTCGCCGGTAATCAGCGCCACCGCGCCGGTGCCCTTCAGCCGCACCACCCGGTCATAGTTTTCGCGCGCGAGCAGGCGCAGCGGAAAGCCGATCATGCCCGTCGCATGGCCCAGCATCCGATCGATGGCGAGATAGGTCTTGCCCGTATTGGTCGGTCCCAGAACCGCTTTTACCGACCCGGCGTCAGAGAACGTCATAGCTATACAATCGGATGCTAACGGCCGGATTGCAACCACCAGAAAGACAGGTCTTGCGGCATCGTCCGCTTGCCCTCATATGTGCCCCCGAGAGACACCCAAATACCGTGACGAGGCCGAAATGAGTACCGCTGCAGACGAAAACACCACCAAAACGGGGGAAACCTACGATTTTCAGGCCGAGGTCGCCCGGCTGTTGGATATCGTCGCCCGGTCGCTTTACAGCGATAAGGAGATTTTTCTGCGCGAGCTGGTCTCGAATGCCTCGGATGCCTGCGACAAATTGCGCTACGAGGCGCTGACCGACGCGACCCTACTCGACGGCGACGGCGATCTGAAAATCACCATTACCGCCAACCCCAAGGCCCGCACCCTGACCATCGCCGATAATGGCATCGGCATGAGCCAGCAGGAGCTGGTCGATAATCTCGGCACCATCGCACATTCGGGCACGGCAGCCTTTGTTGAGCAGATCGGCCAGAGCGAGGGCAGCGACAATAATCTGATCGGCCAGTTTGGCGTCGGCTTTTATGCCGCCTTCATGGTCGCCGACAAAGTGACTGTCACCAGCCGGCGCGCCGGCGCCGACGACGCGGCGCAATGGGAGAGCGACGGCAAGGGCAGCTTCACCGTCACCGCGGCGGCGGCCGATACACCGCGGGGAACCGAAGTCGTCCTGCATTTGGCGAAGGGCGAGAAGGAGTTCCTCGAAGCGGCGCGGCTCAGCCACATCATCAAGACCTATTCCGACCATATCGCCATACCAATCAATCTGGTCGGCGAGGAGGGCGCGCTCGAACAGCTCAATGCCGCATCGGCCCTCTGGTCGCGGCCGCGCAACGAGATTAGCGAAGAGCAATACACCGAGTTCTATCACCATGTCGGCCACATGTTCGACGATCCCTGGCTGACCCTGCACAACCGGGTCGAAGGCAAGATCGAGTACACCAACCTGTTGTTTGTGCCGGGCAGCCAACCCTTCGATTTGTTCCAGTCCGAGCGCAAGACCAATGTGAAGCTCTATGTCCGCCGGGTTTTCATCACCGACGATTGCGAGGATCTGCTGCCGGCCTGGCTGCGGTTTGTGCGCGGCATCGTCGATTCCGAAGATCTGCCGCTCAATGTCAGCCGCGAAATGCTGCAGCATAATCCGGTCTTAGCAAAAATCCGCTCTGGCCTGGTCAAACGCATCCTCGGTGAGCTGAAGAAGAAGGCCAAGAAGGACAGCGAAGGCTATGCCGCCTTCTGGAATAATTTCGGCGCGGTGGTGAAAGAAGGCATTTACGAATCCGGCGACTATCGCGACGACTTGCTGGCCATCGCCCAATTCCGCTCCACCGGCCAGGAGGGGCTGATCAGCCTCGCCGACTATGTGGCCAACATGGCCGAAGGCCAGGAGGATATCTATTACATCTCCGGCGAAAGCGCCGAGGCGGTCCTGACCTCACCCCAGCTCGAGGCGTTTCGAGCGCGCAATATCAATGTCCTGTTGATGGTCGATCCGGTCGATGAATTCTGGCTCCCCATGGTCAACGAGTTCGAGGGCAAGCCGTTCCGCTCGGCGACCCGCGGCGATATCAACTTGGAGACCGTCGGCACGGCGCCGGAAGCCGACGACGAGCCCACGCCGGCCGCTAATAACGCCCTGTCGAGCCTGACCGCACTGCTCAAGCTTACCCTGGCGGACGCGGTGATCGACGTGCGCGAAAGCAACCGGCTGACCGATAGCGCGGTGTGCCTGGTCGCCGGTGACGACGATATGGATATGCATATCGAGCGCCTTCTGCGCCAGCACAAGCAGGTCGATGTGGCGGCCAAACGGGTTCTCGAGATCAATCCCAAACATCCGCTTATCCGCCATCTGGCCGACACGGTCGCCGAAAAAGGCAGCGAGGCGTCGGACGAGCTCGACGATGTGGCGTGGCTGTTACTCGATCAGGCCCGTATCATCGAAGGCGAAACACCGCCCGACCCGGCGGCTTTCGCCCGGCGCATGGCGGATGTAATTACCAAGGGATTGGCCGGCTAAAGCCGGGTTAAGCGGGAAAGCCCAGCGCGGGCGTTAAAATTCAGGTGTCTCTTCGTTCAGGAAGGTCGACCGGAGGTTTTTCTGGGGTTCCCGGTACTCTTGGACCAATTCGTCGGGAACCTCGGCAGCCTCGCAATATACGGTGGGTCCATCGAGCCGATGATAATCGCCGCAGGTCTTTGAATTGAGGTAACCGCGCCGCCGTTTCCAGTGCGAGGTAAAGCCATCAATTGAATTTTTCGACAGTAGTTCGCGTATTTCATCGTCGGTGAGTTCGATGCCACTGGCTTCGGGATCGGCAACACCCTCATCAGGGGGGCTGGACGCGCCATCGCCAGGCACCGCCTCGCCAGGCCCGGCTTCGACAGGCCCGGCTTCGACTCGCTCGGCTTCGACAGGCTCGGCTTGGACAGCTTCGCCTGGTTGTGGCACCGGCGTGCCTTCCTGCGCCAGCACAAGGTCGACGGTAAAAACCTGCCAGGACACCCCAGCAAGCAAGACGATAAACAAAGTGGCGAGGAGTCGTTTCATAGCTCAATATTAACATGCGGCAAGCAACCGAACCAGTCCCAGATCAACCGCAGAGCGTCATACTTGATTACCCTTCCGGACGGTGTCTGCACTTCGCAGCTTCACCCTGTCTCGCCTCTATTCGCCGGCGCGTCGAGCCGCCAGACGTGAGAATACCAACGCCAGGCGATTAGCGCCGTTGTTGCCAATCCGAAGACTCCGTAACCGGTTGCGGTCGCGGCATAACCAAAGGTCTCGATCAGCGGGCCGGAGGCGAGCAGGCCTATCGGCAGGCTATAAATGGCAAGCATGCGCAGGCTCAGGACACGCGCGCGCATGCTTGGGTCGGAGCTCTGCATCAACATTATAGACAGCGGCACCAGCGCCAGCGTTTGCGATAACCCGGCCAGCATGAGAACGATAATGCCCAACGCCAAAACATCGACCCATGCGAAGATGACCACCATCACGAACCAGACCGTGGTGAAGGCGATCATCATGCGTCCCGACCGCAGTCCCTTTCGGGTGCCTGACAGGGCCAGCGAGCCGATCAACGCGCCGAAGGCAAAGCTCGCCGCCAGATAACCGAGCTCGGTCTGGCCAGCGCCATAGACCTCGCGCGCCACATAGGGCAACACGCCGGCCATCAACGGAAATGCGCACAGATTGACCAAGACGGCGATCGCCATCGCCGCCAGCAGGTGGGGCGTATTCCAAACATAGGCGAAGCCATCGGTCAGGTCGCGCAGCGCCGACGGCCGCGCGACCAATGGCCTTTCCGGCCCTGCCGATATGTCGTCACCGCGCGCGCGGCCGGCCACGCCGAAAGAGAGCAGCAGCGAGATAGCGTAGAGGGTGGTGACCACCATATAGGCCGGGCCAATACCAACGATGGCGACCAGGCTTGCACCGGTCAATGCACCGGCAACGCGCGCCGAATCGCTCGTCGTGCGCGAGATCCCCATGGCGCCCACCAGCTGCCTCGACGGGATGGTCTCGCCCACCAAGGCGTAGCGGATGGCGAGGTCCGAAGGCCGCACGAGGCCCATCAGCGCCGCGATCACGAAGACCGGCAGCGGGTCGAGCGCATCGAACAGCGCGAAACCGGTCAGCGCCGCGGCCTGTACCAGGTAGAACGCGCGCATGGCGCAGAGCACGGTACGCGCGCCGACCCGGTCTCCCGCGACGCCGAACAGCGGCGCCACCAGCGTGCCCAAATACTGGAGCGCGGCGAAAAGCGTGAGCATCAGCACCGAATCGGTGGCCACCAGGACGTACCAACCGAGAATCAATGTCTCCATCTCGAACGACCAGGAGGTCGCCAGGTCGGCCGGCCACTGGAAGCGGAAACTGCGCACGGCGAAGGGTCGCAAGACCGATGCACGCTCAGCCGTGCTCATCGCGCTAAATTCTCACTTGGGTAAATCTGCGCGGCAAGATCGGTGTCTCCGTCGTCGAGATGGGGGTGGGGTGGGGTTCATTGTTAGTGCATCGAAGGCTTTCCGCGCAACGGGATGATGGCGCCGCGTTCAGTTGCACAAACATCATCCGATGCGTATTCATCGGCCCTAGAATTCGGGTACAAAATTCGACAACAGAAATCGGGAACAACAACCCGAAGCGCGGAGGCTGAGACATGAAGGCTGCAAGACTGCACAAAACCGGCGGACCCGAAGTGATGCAACTCGACGAGGTGCCGACCCCCGAGCCCGGCCCGGGTCAGGTTTTGGTCAAGGCCCATTCGATCGGCGTCGGCATCGCCGACCAGCTGGTCCGCACCGGGCTCTATCCTTGGCAACCGCCATTGCCGACCATTCCCGGGATCGAGATGAGCGGCACCATCGCCGCGCTGGGCGCCGGCGTGACCGGTCATCGCGAGGGTGATCCGGTGGTTGTGTCGGCGGTGCCGGACCGCAGCTGCTACGCCGAATATCTGGCCGCCGACGCCAACTGGGCCTTTCCCTGCACCAATGGCATCGACCTGGCCGACGCCGGTTGTCTGATGAATTACCGGGTCGCCCACGGCATCCTGCACGCCGCCGCCCGGGTCCGCCCCGGCGAGACGATCGCCATCGTCGGTGCCGCCGGCGGGGTCGGCAGCGCGCTTTTGCAAATGGCCAACGCGGCAGATCTAACAACGATCGCGCTGGTGCGCAGCCCGGAAAAGGCGGCGTTCGCTGCTACCCAGGGCGCCGACCATGTGATCGACACGCGCGCCAACGATTTGAGTGAGCAAATAATGGCGATCACCGGCGGCCGCGGCGTCGATCTATTCGTCGATCCGGTGGGCGGCGCGGGCTTCGTCGGCCATCTCGACCTGCTGGCGCCGTTGGGCATGCTGGTCCTGTACGGACTGATCGACAGCTGGCCGCCCGAGGCGGTGTTCCGCGCCCAGTGCGAACGCATGGGCCGGTGCCCGGCGATCCGCATGTTCTCGATCCACGCCTATGACGACCAGCCCGAGGTGACGGGACGGGATTTGGCGCATCTCATGGACATGATCAAGGACGGGACGATCAAGCCGGCGATCTTCGCCGAATTCCCGCTTGGCATGGCGGCCGAGGCACACGCGCTGCTCGACGGCGGCACGGCGATGGGCAAAATCCTGCTGCAGCCCGGGCGCACCGAACCACGTTTCGCCAGCTAGAGCGCTATCCGCTCAGCTAATGTCGCTGGCGTCGTGGCGCTCGTGCACCTGCAATTCCTCCGGCCCTGAGGTCTTGTTGACCCGCCGGCCGCGCTGGACGGCCGGGCGTTCCTGTATCTCCGTCGCCCATCTGACCACGTTCGTGTATGAGGCCACATCGAGGAACTCCGCGGCCTCATACTGATTGTTCAGCACCAGATTGCCGTACCAGGCATAGGTGGCGATATCGGCGATGTTGTACTCGTCGCCACACAGATAGTGCCGGTCGGACAGGTTGCGGTCCAACACATCGAGCTGGCGTTTCACCTCCATGGCAAAACGGTCGATCGGGTATTCCATGGGATAGGGTGCGTAATGATAGAAATGCCCGAAACCGCCGCCGAGATAGGGTGCACTGCCCATCTGCCAGAAGAGCCACGACATGCATTCGGCCCGCGCCGAGGGCTCTTTCGGCACGAAGGCGTCGAACTTTTCCGCCAGATACAGCAGGATCGCGCCGGATTCGAACACGCGCGTCGGCGGCGACGTGCTTTGGTCGAGCATGGCGGGTATCTTCGAATTGGGATTTATCGCCACGAACCCGCTGCCGAACTGTTCGCCCTTACCGATTCTAATCAGCCAGGCATCGTATTCGGCGTCGGTTTTGCCTAGAGCGAGCAACTCTTCCAGCAGCACCGTGACCTTGACCCCATTGGGCGTCGCCAGAGAATAGAGCTGGTGCGGATGCTTACCGACCGGCAGTTCCTGTTCATGGGTGGCGCCGGCGATGGGGCGATTGGTGCTGGCCCATTTCCCCCCGTTTTCCTTGTCCCATTGCCAGACTTTCGGCGGGGTGTATGACGATGCATCGGCCATGGGTGCTGTTTCCTGATTGTGATAAACGGGCATGAGAGGCGGCCCAAGAACACCGAATATTAGTTCAATACCCGCCCCGGTCAAACGGAGAC
>JABDJY010000041.1 GCA_013003285.1 Alphaproteobacteria bacterium
ATTGAGGCCAATGCCGGGCTGTCGTCTGTTTTCTTTACCATTGCTGCTTCTCCTTCTGTTAGCTGGTCTGAGAAAACTCAGACTAACCAGCTTGGGAAGCAGCCGGTCCATCCCATTAACGGACATGCTCAATCTTTGGTATACTGACGCCATGAGTGAACTATCTCCCATTGTAGAAAGCCATATTGCGCGGCTTTTTCGTCCCAAAGAACAGAGCGAGGTGGCACACCTCTTGGCGAATGATTGCGGTACAACGCTGGCCGGTGCAGAAAACGCGTCGCTGGAATCTCTCGCGCGTATCCAATGTGCGGCCTTGAAGCTAAGCGGGGGAAGCATGGACAAATTGTATGACGCAATTGCACTCGCACAGACCGATTGGCGCGATTTGCTCGTCGCTGCTGATTTTGCTCAAGACACACAAGCGAATGGAGACTGGAAATGTTAAACGGACATGGCATTACTGATGTCTGTTTTCCCGCTGATTACGACTGCTTTCGGAGGCATTGCGGTCGTGGATCAAGATAGACGTTCACGACGGCTTTTTGACCCATTTCAGACATATATGCTGCCATGTAGAACGAAGGTCGCAAAGCCTTCGGGCCACAACCATCTCTGTTCATGATCCACATCAAAAAAATACCCGCATCTCCTATGATAGGTTCGCCACTGAATTAAGGACCATTGACTTCAAGGACCAGGAATAATGGAGAGCAAGTTAACAGTCGTCGACGGTCCGGAAACAGACGAAACCCGTTTGTCGAGGGCGGGAGGATTGGCGGTACCGGTTTGGTTTGATGAACTTAATTCGGGTTTATCTATCAGACCGCATTTCGCAATCTCCGGAAACCTGCGCGACCTCTACCCACTGGATGGCAGCACCAAAGTGGCGTTTCTTTCCTTTGAGCAAATCCTCTGGCGCATTGCGCGGGCACAGAAGTACGGCGCCCTGTTCTTCTACGATCTCGATGGCGGACTGAGACTACACAGCGAATGCGACGACCGCGCCGTGTCGGCCATAGCAAAGCGGGGATTAGAACTTGGGCAGAGAGCCGCGACACCTGCGGCATTTGCGGAGCTTCACCGGTCCATCACGACTCTCGACGCCTTTCCCGTTGTATTTGTGATTGACTACACATCGCATCTATTTGAGACACGGCCTCACGGTATGTCAGAAGTATTGGTCGAGGCCGACAGAGCAGCCCGACAAATGATGATCGCCGCCGGCAGGGCAGAGCAAGCTGCAGTGCCTTTTAGCCCAACGCTGTGGCTCGTCGACAAGCCGGGCGATCTTCCCGAGTGGTTTGTTGTCGGCAATGATGCGTTGCGAGAAGTATCGGTAGAGCTTCCGAATCTCGAAGACCGTTACGCCTTCGCTAAAACCCTGATCGCGAAATTTGCCGATGGCGCGCGGCTCGACGATACCCAAAGCGTCACTTTTTTGGAGCAATTCGCACTCGAATCCGACGGTATGACGCTGGTTGGCATGAACTTGGTTGCCCGGCTCGCCGAAAACGAAGGCCTGACATGTAGCGAGATCTCTGAGGCAATTCGGACGCACCGCCTCGGAACGCGGCGAAACCCATGGAGATCGCCGGTGATGCGATCGCGAATGCTAAGGGCCGAAGAGATTCTGACCAATCGGATCAAGGGCCAGGACAAGGCAATCGAAAAAACACTTGAGATTCTTCTGAGATCGGTAGTTGGGCTGTCTGGATCGCAAACCAGTTCTCGCCACAATCGGCCGCGCGGCGTGCTGTTCTTTGCAGGCCCAACCGGCGTTGGCAAGACCGAACTGGCCAAAGCCATCACCGAGCTCCTCTTCGGCGATGATGCTGCGTGCCAGCGCTTTGATATGTCCGAGTTTATGGAAGAAGACTCGATCAACCGACTGATCGGCGCGCCTCCGGGTCATACAGGTCACGAACGCGGTGGTGAGCTAGTCAACGCCATGCACAAAAGACCCTTCAGCGTAGTTCTGTTTGACGAGGTAGAGAAAGCGCACCCCCGCATCCTCGACACGTTTCTTCAAATAATCGACGAAGGCCGCCTCACAGATTCGCGTGGCTCGACGGCGTACTTCTCCGAGGCGCTGGTTATCTTCACGTCGAATATCGGGATGATCGGCAAAGATCATTCGCAGAACTTGGGCATGAATATCATGCCTTCTGATCAGTACGTAGAGATCGAGCGCAAAATCGTCGAAGCAGTGCGCGGCTATTTCCGATACGAACTAGAACGACCCGAACTCATGAACCGAATCGGGCGGAACATCGTAACGTTCGATTTCATTCGTGGCGGAACCGCTTCGCTAATATTCTCGGCGATCATGGGGCGTGTTTTAGAGACGGTTCGCGCCGAGCATGGGGTCGATATCGAGATTGCGCCAGACGCTCTGCGGGACCTGCGCAGGCTTTGTATTAGCGATTGGTTCGAAGGCGGTCGCGGTATTGCAAACAGGATTGAAAGTCATTTCATCAATCCCTTGTCCCGCGAGCTGTTTAACCGGCAGCCGGAACACCGAATGATTGTGCGATCCGTGCTTGAAGTCGAAGGGAAGACACAGCTCGACTGCGGCTGATACCAAATTTCGTCCGTAAATGGCTGGAAATTGCCGTCAGCGGTACCCACCAATCACGACCGGAATCGGGTACAATCCTGCCGTAAAACGGCGTGGGTCACCACGACGGGTTTTGACCCCTTCCGGTCATGTATGGGTTTGATCCAGGTCACACCTGCCGTTGCGGCAGTGATGGTAGGGTTGGCGTTAGCTGTCGGTTCAAGTTTCGATTTGATCAGAGGAAACGCCCATGAAATTGACGATGGTTCCGCTCACAGACACGGACGAAGGCTGGCGGGCATTACGAGCCGCCTTAATGATCGCGCGCCGATTCGACGGCCATACCGATGCGGTTTTCGTCCAACCGCATATCCAGGTCGAAACGTCGGAAGTGGTTCCCACGGTCGATCAACAAATGCGAGTGGAGATGGTTGAGCGGGCGCGCGAACAAATGGCGTCTCATATACGCCAGGCGCACAACACCTTTGAGGAAATCGCGTCCGTACTCGATGTGGCCAGTGGGAACGAATCATTAGAGGCCAAACCACCGTCCGCCACATGGCAAGTACAAGAGGGTTTAATGTCTGACACTGTGCACACGTCAGCGAGCGTTTACGACGCCGTCATATTTGCCCACCCAATCGGCAAAGCGCATCGCGATTGGCGGCCGAGTGTCGAAGCGGCGCTGTTTTCGGCAGGGCGTCCAGTACTCGTGGCGCCTTCGCAGGACACCGAGTCGGTCGGCGAGAGCGTTCTTGTAGGCTGGAACAGGAGCCCTCAATCAGCGCGGGCTATGATTGGCGCGATGCCTTTCCTGCAACGAGCAAACCGGGTTGAAATATTTTCGATTACCACCGGCGCCAAGGAGGGTCCGTCGCCACAGGACGCCGCCCGATTGCTCTCCTGGCATGGCATCGCCGCCGAAGTGCACGAGATACCACCTGAAGACAGACCCATCGCAGAGACGATTTTGGCACAAGGGCAACAGATCGGTGCCGACCTCGTCGTGATGGGCGCCTACTCGCATAGCAGATTTCGCGAGATAATCCTTGGTGGGGTGACGCAACACGTGCTGCGCCATGCCGAGGTGCCTGTGATGATGGCGCACTGAGCGAAGACAACGGACACCATCGATTTGCAGCTTTCGGCTTGTGACCGGTGTTATCAGGAACAACTGCTGTTGCTCTGAATCGGGACATGAACCGCGCTACCTAAGTTTAGAGGATATAATCGTTGGATGACGCTTTAGGCATAACAAGTGCTCTGGCAGTAATCTTGTCGGGGCTAGCTCTCTTCGTGGTCGTCACGTTGCGCCGGAAGAATGCCCTCGAAAAGGATGGGTTTGTGCAAACTCAGACCGCGGACAGCGCTCTAGTTTCGTTAGCCAAGTCATTGTTTGACGCTGCCCCAACAGAAATTCATAAGAAGGAAGATTCAAGCGGGCCGTGCTGGCTCGCCTTTTTAGACACTGGCAACTCCGAAGATTCGGGCTGTGTAATGGAGGTATTTCCCATTAAGAGGCTTTGATGGACTTTCCCTAGTAATGATCCGAAGTGGCCACCAAATCCCCAAAATATTCCGTTGGTTAGAAGGCGGCCTTTTTAATTGGACAGTACCCCTCGAAGACTCTGATATAAGCAGTATTAAGGAAACCGAGTTGTATGCTTACAAGGTACCCAATCAAAAACTTCCATCGTCGTTCAAAGAACGCGTATTCAGCGCCGTTCGACTACCGCGCTCGAACGGGTTGCTCGGTATCGCTGTAGTCGACACGTACTTAGCGGTTTGGACCGATACGAATAGAATTAAAACTCTACTTGCGACGGCTCCGTTAGTCCGATCGGCGATCCAAATGGACAACAACTGAACCTGAAACAGCATTTCAGCGTGCTGATCCGCGATAGCGACGACCGTAGATGGCCCTATATTAGCTTTTTCTGAAGGGCCATTAATGGCTAAAAACAGCCGCCAGCGGGTACCTTCATTCACGACCGCTTCTGAGTTTAAATCAGACGTAACCATCGGTTAACCATAAAGTTGATGCGGGCTTGCCCGCGTGGGCAAATCGCCCAATTTATGCAATAATGGAAAAATCGTAGACTACGCACCGGCGTCCCATGCTGGTTGCGTGACCAGTTATGGGGCTCTCGGCGCGTCGACAATTGGAGGATGTGCCGATGAATGTGGATGCCATACTCCGCGCAAAGGGCGCGGGCGTCGAAACCGCGCGGCCCGATTGGACAGTTTTACAGGCCGTGCAGAAACTTGCAGAACTGGGTGTCGGCGCGCTGGTGGTCAGCGCGGACGGCCAACGTATCGCCGGGATCATTTCCGAGCGCGATGTCATGCGCCAGATCGCCAACGGCGGACACCAGACGCTTGAGAAGACGGTCGATGACGTCATGATACGCGAGGTCATTACCTGCAGCCGTGGCGATACGGTAAACGATTTGATGAGCGTGATGACAGAACGCCGCATCCGGCATCTGCCGGTGATCGAGGATGGCCTGTTGGTGGGCATCGTCTCGATCGGTGATGTGGTGAAACGCCGGATTGAAGAAACCGAATTCGAGGCCGAGGCGCTACGCCAGTATATCGCGACGGGATGATGCTCGGGCGCGCTGCTGCCACTAACTAGGCGCACTGACTAGGCGCGCGCTTCGATCGCCTCCATATCGTCGTCGGAGAGGCCAAAATGGTGGCCGATCTCGTGAATCAGCACGTGGCGAACCACGTGGTAGAGGTCCTCGCCGCTCTCGCACCAATAGTCCAACAGCGGCCGGCGATAGAGATAAATACGGTCGATATCGGTGAGCGTGTCGGCGACGCTTTTCTGGTCGAGGCTGATCCCCTGATACAGGCCCAGCAGATCGAAAGGGCTCTCCAACGCCAACGCTTCCAGGGTCTCGTCATCGGGAAAGTCGACTACGTGGATGGCCACATCGGCGACATGCTGGGACAATGTGCGCGGGATGGTCGCGAATGCTTCCGAGGCTATCGTTTCGATATCGCTGAGCGTCGGCGCGCTGGAATATTTGCCGGTGGCTACCATGCCCCAGATATAAGCCCGCTTGATCTTGCCGCCAAGCGCCGCCAGTCTAGCCGGGTTCATATCGCCGTGGGGCAGGCCGCGAGACCGGCCGCGAATCAGGCACGGACAAGCAGGAGGAACGGATGGCTGAAAAACTAAGCGATGCGGCGCGCACAGCGGCGTTGGCGAGCCTTCCCGGATGGTCCCCGGTCGACGGCCGCGACGCCATCACCAATACCTTCACCTTCAAAGATTTCAACGAGGCCTTCGGCTTCATGAGCCGGGTCGCACTGAAAGCCGAGGCCATGAACCACCACCCGGAATGGTTCAACGTCTGGAACCGGGTCGAGGTCACCCTATCGACCCACGATGCCGGCGGCCTGACCGAGCTCGATATCGAGCTGGCGACCTTTATGGATGGGGCTGCGTAAGCCCCATTCACCCGGAAGAGGGTAAATTACCTCGCCGCCATCCGCAGTGCGCCGTCGAGGCGGATGACGTCACCATTGATCAGCACATTATCACAGAGGTGTAGGACCAGCTTGGCATAGTCCTTGGGCGTGCCGAGGCGCTTGGGAAATTCCGGCTGCTGCGACAGGCTCTCATAGGCTTCCGGCGGCAGGCCGGCCATCATCGGCGTGTCGATCAGACCCGGAGAGATAGTGTTCACGCGGATGCCGCTGCGCGCCAGCTCGCGGGCGGCAACGATGTTCAGCGCCACAATGCCGCCCTTCGAGGAGGCATAGGCGGCCTGGCCGATCTGGCCTTCATAGGCGGCAACCGAGGCGGTGTTGATAATTAGCCCGCGCTCATCGTCTTCCATGGGCTCGGCCTCCTGCATGTCGGCGGCGACCAGGCGGATCATGTTGAAGGTGCCGATCAGATTGACCTTGATCACCGCTTCATAGGCTTCCAGCGGCAACGGCCCGTTACGATTGACGATGCGCCCCGGCGTGGCGACCCCGGCGCAATTGACCAGCAACTGAGCAATACCGTTGGCCTCGCGGGCGGCGGCGACCGCCGCGACCGCGCTGTCCGAACTGGTGACATCACACTCAATGGCGATCCCACCGCATTCTTCGGCAACCGCCTGGGCACCGGCCATGTTAACGTCCATGACGGCGACTTTCATGCCCTGTGCGGCCAGAGTGCGGGCGCATTCGGCGCCGATCCCCGATCCGCCGCCGGTAATAATCGCGGCCCTGCCCTGCAAATCCATGACGACCTCCCCTCGTTATTATTGCTTGTGCGCCCGCGATTTTACGCGTTCGCGATACCCTGTGCCAGCGATCCTACTGCGCGGCCGCCAGGGGCTTGGGAATATTCACCCCGCCCAGCGGTCCGACCGCTTTTTCGATCAGCGGCATAACTTCCTCGCCGAAGCGGCGGATCGATTTCATCACCACCTCATGATCGGTGCGCCCGATGGTCATATAGAGGGCGATATGGCTGGTGCCGGCGCGGGTGATTTCGTCGGCCAGACATTCCGCCACGGTCTCCACACTGCCGATCGGGTTCCATTTCAGAATGTCTTCCGGCGACATTTCGCCCTCGAAGGCCTCTTCCGGCAGCCACGCCTCCTGCAGCTCGGTTTGACCCTGCCGCAGATAGCGCGACAGGCGCACCTGGTAGCGGGCATTCTCAGCAAACGCCAAGGCCTCGTCCTTGTCGTCGGTCACCAGGCAATAGCGCAGGGAGCCGAAATGCAGATCGCCGATGGCCCGCCCCTCATCCCGCCAGGTCTCCTCGGTCTGCGCGCGGATGGCGACCAGCGTGTCGGTATCCTGGCCAAAGCCGGAGACGATGAACGGATAGGGTCCGCGCGCCGCCCGACGTTGCGAGTCGGGACTATTGCCGGCGATCCAGATTTGCGGCCGCGGCGACTGGATCGGCGCGGTGGTGAAGAAGGTTTGCGGCAGGTCGATATACTTGCCGTGATATTCAACGCTTTCCTGACCCACGCCCTGGCTGATCAACTCGATCCATTCGTCGGCAACGTCGCGTGCTTCTTCAAGCGAGACGCCGAACCGTTCCAGCTCATAAGCCTGATAGCCACTGCCCAGCCCCAGCACCAGACGCCCCTCGGCGAGATTGTCGGCAAAGGCGATTTCGCCGAGCAACCGGGCAGGATCATACAGCGCCGGCAACACCGCGGCGGTGCCCAGTTTAATGCTCAGGGTCTGCGGCGCCATATGGGCAACCATCAGCAGAGGCGATGGTGTGATCGAATAATTGGTGAAATGATGCTCGGTAAACCAGGCAGTGCCGAAGCCGGCGGTCTCCGCCGCTTGCACCTGCTCGACCGTTTCGGCGATCATTTGCGCCGGCGTTTGCGCGCGGTCGCGCCGATTCATCAGATTGAATATTCCGAAATTCATTTTTGCTTCCTCCCGAGCGGCGCTATTTACCGATTATCGTCACAATTGAGTCAAGCCGTGTCCGGCGCGGTTTTTTCTTCCAGTTGCCGCCGCGCCCGATCGATCACCGCCGCCCGGCGCACAATATAGATGGCGCTGCCGGTGATGATCAGCGCGCCGATGACCGACAGCCCATCGGGCACCTCGCCGAAGGCGAAAAAGGCGATGAGGGCGATAAACGGCAGGCGCAGATAATCCAGCGGCGCGATGTTCGAGGCCTCGGCCATGGAGAACGCCTTGCTGGTACACACGATGCCGGTGGTGCCCAACACGCCCATGGCCGCCGACACGCCCAACATCTCCCAGCTGGGGGTCACCCACACCGTCAGGGCGATCACGGTCAGCACCAACGCCGACCACAGGGTCTGGTAGATCGTGATGGTCGCGGTCGACTCGGTCGCGCTGAGACGCTTGACCCCAATGAACCACCAGGCGAGCAGGAAGGCGCCCATAAGGGGGAGCAGCGCCACCAAAGGTATCTCGGCGAAGCCGGGCCGCAGGATGATCAGCACCCCGATGAATCCGATCACCGTGGCGCCCCAGCGGGCGAATTCCACCCGTTCCTTGAGCAGCAGTGCGGCAATGATGGTGGTGAATAGGGGCGCGGTGAAATTAAGCGCGGTCGCTTCCGCCAGGGGCATCTCAGCCAGAGCGACGAAGAACGACGCGGTCATGATCACGGTCAGCATCGAGGTGGCGAAATGAAGGCCGTGCCGCCGGGTCTTCAAAACGACCCCGCGGCCGCGCAGCAGCCAGGGCAGCATGAGCGGCAGGGCCCACAGAAACCGCAGCGCGGAGACCTGATAGGGGTGCAACTCGGCGGCGACGATCCGCACCAGGCTATGGTTCAGCGCCAGCGCCCCCATCCCCAACATCATCAACAGGGCCGCCAGAACGGGCCGCGAAATACCGAATAGCGTTTTATCGCTGTTGTTCACCGGGGATTCTCGACCGGGTGGAGTCGCCCCGCTATCGCCTCGCGTCGCGCGATATAGACCGCCGAGCCGGCGATCAAGATGGCGCCCACCGCCGTCCAGATATCCGGCACTTCGGAGAACCAGATGAAGCCGATACCGGCGGCGAACAGCAGACGCACGAAATCAAGCGGCGCGATCGACGACATCTCGACAATTGCCATGGCGCGGGTCAGCAATAAATGCGCCAACGTCGACAACAGGCCGCATAGCACCATCGCCCCCAACACCAGCCAGGAGGGTGTGGTCCAAAAAAACAGCGCCGGCAGCAGGGTGAAGAGCGTCAGGTAAAAACTAAACGCCAACACCACGGTTCGGACATTGTCTTCCTGCGAAACAATCCGAATGATCATCATGTTGCAGGCAATGGTCATGGC
>JABDJY010000054.1 GCA_013003285.1 Alphaproteobacteria bacterium
GCCGTCGCTGGCGTGCGCCGCCGGCACGATGCGCGCGGCCACCGCCGACGCCGCGCCGCCGCTCGACCCGCCGGGGGTGAGCGCCGCATCCCAGGGGTTCTTGGTGGGGCCATAGAGCTGCGGCTCGCAGGTGATCGACATGCCGAATTCGCAGGTGTTGGTCTTGCCGAAGATCGCCAGGCCGGCGGCCTTCAGGCGCTTGACCGTCTCGCTGTCCTCGCCGGGCACCACATCGGCCATGAACACGCTGCCGCCGGTGGTGGGGATGCCGGCCATGGCGGCGCCGAGATCCTTGATCAGATAGGGCGCGCCGGTGAGCGGCCCGTCGGGCAGACCGTCGGCGATGGCCTGACGGCCGAAATCATAAAGCTCCATGACGATGGCGTTGAGCGCCGGGTTGCGCGCCGCGGCGCGGGTGATCGCGGCCTCCAGTACGTCTTCGGCGCGGACCTCTTTGCGCCGCACCAGATCGGCCAGGCCGACCAAATCATAGTCTTCATAGTCTTGGAATGCGCTCACCGATTTCTCCCCTGCCCTTTATGGTTCCGTCTTATAGGTGTTAGAGCATTATCCCCCACTCTCGCGCGATCAGGAATGCCATGTCACGCAAAAGCCCGTTGACCGGCATCGTTCTCGCCGGCGCTGCCGCGATGAGCTTTGCCGCCAATACCGCGACCTCGCCGATCGCCACGGAAGGCGGCAGTAATGTGCTGACCTTTCTGGTCGTGCGTTCGGTTGCCGCCGCCCTGCTGGTACTGACATTGCTGGTCTGGACCGGCAGCTCGCTGCGCCTGGCGCCCCGACGGCGCTGGGCCGCCTTCGGGGTCGGCACCATCCTGGCGCTTTATTCGGTGGCGCTGCTGTCGGCGATCCAGTTCATCCCGATCGCCCTGGCGGTGCTAATTTTCTACACCTTCCCCATTCTCACCACCTTGTTTTTGTGGATCCGCGGCCGCGAGCGGGCCACGTGGACGGCGGGCATCGCGCTGTTGGTGGCCTTCGTCGGTCTGGTTCTCGCCCTGGATCTGGGCAATCCCGCGCTCGATCTGCGCGGCATCGGCCTGGCCGCCCTGTCGGCGCTGGGCATTACCACGGTGGTCCTGCTCAACAGCCGGTTGGTGGGCGGCGGCGATTCGCGGCCAATCACCCTGCACATGCTCAGCGCCGCCAGCATCGTATTCATCCTCGTCACCGCGCTGCTCGGCGACTTCGCGCTGCCCGACACAGCGCGCGGCTGGTGGGCATTTTCGATTGGACCCTTGTTCTATGCCTTCGCCATCGTCACCCTGTTTATCGCCATGTCGATTTTGGGGCCGATCCGCACATCGATGACCATGAACCTGGAGCCGGTTTCGAGTATGGTGTTGGGGTTCCTATTGTTGAGCCAGGCCCTGGGCGGCCTGCAGATCGTGGGCGCCGCATTGGTGATCATTGCCGTGCTGACGATCCAACGGGCCAAGGGAGAACAGATATGACCGATCTCACACGACTTTCGGCGGGCATCGCCGCGCAACTGAAGGCGCGCGGCGACACCGTGGCGGTAGCCGAAACCTCGGCCGGCGGGCTGATTTCCGCCTCGCTTTTGGCGGTGCCGGGGGCGTCGGCCTATTTTCTCGGCGGCGGCGTTCTCTACACCCTCGATTCGCGGCGCATCCTGTTGCAGGTGCCCGATTCAGCCATGGAAGGCATCCGATCGTCCAGCGAGCCCTATGCCCAATTACTCGCCGCCACCATGCGCGAACGCTTCGAAACCGTATGGGGCGTGGCGGAAACCGGCGCGGCAGGCCCGACGGGAAACCGCTATGGCGACAATGCCGGCCATACCTGTATCGCGGTGACCGGCCCGGTCAGCGCGGTGAAGACCATCGAAACCGGCTCCAACGATCGTTCGGAAAATATGCAGGCCTTCACCGACGCGGCGCTGGAATTGTTTGCGCAATGCCTATCAGAAGCGCTATGACACTGGCGCCGGGTAAGCGGGTTGGCTTACGGGACTGGAATGGTAGTATAGGACGTCATACAAAGGACAAAGGGGCCTGGCATTCGTTGGGGGAATTCCATCTTTGCAACGCCGCTATTCGGCCGCGAACTTGAAATATTGAGAATCTCGGGAAGGGGACGTAACTCATGGACATGAAAATTATCCTAGCCGCCACCGCAATGGTCGCGCTGGCTGGCTGTGTAGGTGGCGGGCTGAGCAAGGCCGAAAAAGTGTCGCCGAATGGCACCGACTTCGACAACGCCTTGTCGTCCGGTTATCTGCGCCTGGCGCAGGCTGAGCAGAAAGAAAACGATTACAGGGATGCCGATTACTTCGCCGAGCGGGCGATCACCACGGCCAACGCCTTGATCGTACTGCCGCCGGAAGTCGGCGACCGCGATCTGCCGGAATCGGAACAGATTTATGTCTTAGGACTGCGCAACGAATTGGTTGAGGTCCTCGATGGCGGCGCCCGCATCCGCGCGCCCCAGTTGGCAGCCTCGGCACAGATCGCCTACGAATGCTGGATCCAGGAGTTGGAAGAAAACATTCAGCAGGACGAAATCGCCGCCTGCCGCGATCAGCTCGACGGCCTGATCCCGGCGCTGCGTAACGCCATCACCGACGAAGTCGCCGCGGCCCCGCCGGCGCCGAAGCCCAAGCGGGTTAAAGG
>JABDJY010000066.1 GCA_013003285.1 Alphaproteobacteria bacterium
ACCATGAATGGTATTGGTTCCCGCAGCAGACCTCGACCGAGGTCTCGATGCTCAAATGCTACGATTCGGTCACCGACGGTTCGGTCTCGCGTTGGTCGTTCCACTCCGCCTGCGTCGACCCGACCGCGCCTGCCGACGCGCCGCACCGCCGCAACGCCGTGGTGCGATCCTATGTGTTCTTTTAGGAAAGCCGGCTAAAGCGACCCGCGGCGGCCCCCCACTATAATCGGCGGGCAAACCAATTTTCGGCGGTTAAGAGCCAAATCTGCCGTGATACCCGGTAGGTGATGGCGGCAATTGTTGACCCTTTTCGGACGCGGGACTGTCTATTATGAATGACGCCTGCCCAGACGGCTGAGGTCAGGGATAAGACCGCGCAGAGGAGAGACAGCTGAAATATATTCTTGCAATATTTGCGATATCCTTCGCCCTGACATCCGGTACGACTGCGGGCCACGCCGAAGGTAACGTCACCGCTGGCAAAGATACCTTTGATGCAAACTGCGAGGGATGCCACTCGGTCGAAAAAGGCGGGCCCGATAAAATCGGCCCCAATCTATTTGGCCTGATCGGCGCTACCGCGGGACGACGGGCCCTCAGTTTCGAAGGCCGCCATTCGACGGAGATGAAGGAGTCAGGTGTCATCTGGAACGCAGAAACGCTCGACCAGTTTCTGGAAAGCCCTGCGAAGTTGATCTCCTTCACCAAAATGCCATTCCCCGGATTCTCAAAAAAGACCGACCGGGATAACGTGATCGCCTATCTTAAATCGGCCACCCGATAGCAGCCATCGACGATTTCACGTCCGGAATCGGCTGTAAAGCCGCCGTAAATAGGCGTGGGCCATCACGGCGGGAATTGACCCATTGGCGACCTTCATCGAGAGGATAGTGAGGCGACAGCACTGACATTTTTACTGTGCGATGCCGCGCAGTTCGTCGCGCATTAGGTCCAGGCGATTGTAGGTCTCCTCGTTAGACACCCAATCCTTAATCAAATCCGGGATGTCCCGCTGGCTGAATTTGGACTGTTCTTCCTTGTTGGCCACGAAAGCGGCGAGGTGCGCCAGGTCTTCGCCGCCGAGGTCGATCTGGTAGCCTATTTCCATCTCCTGAAGAAGCACCATGGTCGCCGCACCGCGCCACATGCGGGCGGCGAAGTCGAACACGTCGACGTAAGGCATGGATTTATCTGCGTCCAGTGATGGCCCGGCCCTGCCGCCAACACCATTTATGGTGTGGCAGATGACGCAGCCCTTGCCGACGAAAAGTTGGCGGCCGCGGACTGCATCGACGAACGGTAGAGTGATTCTCTGTGTCTGTGGTGTCTCTTGTTTGTCGTCCTGGGCGCTGCTTTCGCTCGTGCTGGCGACTATGAACAGCGACAGTGCGGCGACGAGGGATGCAAGGCATAGCTGCCGGCGGCGGAAAAATTCATAGAAAAAATGCAACGTCATGGCAAGGCGGCCCTCTAATATAGAGTCTAGGCGTTGACTACAGATCAGTTACCGTCGCTCCGACCTAATCCATATAGCCGTCGGTTACGCATGATACTGTAGCCATCGTGGTGTGCGCCAGCGATCTCAGGCTCGACCGACGCGGTAACGCTGGCTGGCTGTCCGCGCAGTTTGGCGCAGGCGGCAAAGCTGAGGCAGGTTACGGCCTTTATCCGTTACATCTACCACCAAGAAGCCGCGCATCAAAAATTGCAGGATGTCTGGTTTTAATGCAGCGGACGGCCCTATCCACACTCATCGCGATGTTCCGATCCGCACCGGTTATGGCTCGACTGCCAGTTATATATTAGCTTTTTCTGAAAGGATGGAATTGGCTATTTCCGGTCGTGATCACCATTGCCAACCTACGGCGGCTTTTGGGTGCAATGTAGTCGTGGTCCCTTGGGGGAAATATCAACGCAGCGACGGCATTTCGAACTGTTCCAAATTTAGCCACGGATAGAACTGTTTGCGGCGTTGGAGGTGCCGCTGAAGGCGTTCTTGTCGCACTTCCACCCCACACCACACCGCCCCTTTAACCTTTCCTTAAGCATAATCAGTCAGGGTCGATGGTGCGTGGCAGAAGGCCGCGCGCAATGGAATGGACCCGTTCGTGCCAGACGAACCCGATAACGAGACCAACACCCCGCAACGCCAAGCCGCGATTGCCATCAAGGGCACCGATGCCGACCATGTCGGCGCGCCGCGGGGCGATGCTGCGCCGCGCATCGTCGCCAAGGGCCATGGCGAAGTTGCCGAACAGATTCTCCAATTGGCCTTCGCCACCGGTGTGAAAGTGCGCGAAGACGCCGACCTCGCCGAAATTCTCGAAGCCATCGAAATCGACACCGAGGTGCCGCTGCACGCGCTCGCCGCGGTCGCAGAAATTCTTAGCTACGTCTACCGCGCCAACGACATTTCGGCCGGCCGGACACCAACCAACCCATAGCGGAGGCTATGACATGGAAGACCTGAATTCAGTCCGCGAAAACCTCGACCAGGCGGTTGCGTCCCTCGACGATCTACGCGTCGCCATGCGCGAGGGCGATCCCGTCGATTTGGACGCGTTCAACCTCATGGTGGCAAAGACCTGCAGGGCGGCGGTCGAACTGCCCCAGGCCGATGCGCCCAAGGTGCGCCCACAGCTTGAACGGCTGCTCAGCGGCCTCAACGAAGTGAAGGCCGATATCGAGGCCGAGCAAAACGAGATCAATGAGCGGCTGAGCGAGCTCGGCGGCGCAGAATCGGGTGCCGAAGACGGCGTTGCTGAAGGCGCAGAAGATGGCGCCATAAACGGCGCCATGAACGGCATTGGGGCCAAGCTGCCGACGGACGACTAACGCCATCGCTGATCGTTTCGTCTTTTTACCCCTCGTCTTTTGCCCACAATCTTGATTACCGGTTGAGCGTTATGGACATCGTTAATATCGTGCGTTTTCTGCTGTCCTTCGTGGTCGTCATCGGCCTGTTGGGCGGCCTTGCCTGGGTTCTGCGCCGCTACGGCACCGGTCGCATCACGACGGCCGGCGGCAAAGGACGGCTGGGCGTGGTCGAAGTCTCGATCGTCGATGCCAAGCGCCGGCTGGTGCTGATCAAGCGCGACGATGTGGAGCATCTCCTCCTGCTCAGCCCGACGAACGAAATGATCGTCGAAACCGGCATTCATGCGAACGGTGACGGTAGCGGTTTCGCCGACCAGCTGGCGGCCGCGACAACCGCGACCGACCCCACCAACCGCAGCGAACCCAACCTATGAAAACGGTCGCCGCCAACATCGCGCATCCCCTGATCCGGCTGGCGCTGCCCCTCGGCCTGGCACTGGCCGCCATGCTTATCCTGAGCGGATCGGCGGCGGCGCAGAACCTGTCGCTCGATTTCGGCGACGACACCACGGCGACGGCCCGCATCGTTCAACTGGTCGCGCTGCTCACGGTTCTCAGCCTGGCGCCGTCGATCATCATCATGGTCACCAGCTTCACCCGCATCGTCGTGGTGCTGGCCTTTCTGCGTTCCGCTATCGGCACCCAGCAGACCCCGCCGAACACGGTGATCGTCAGCCTGGCGCTGTTCTTGACCGCCTTTGTCATGGCGCCCACCTTCGAGACCGCCTTCCAGGAAGGCATTCAGCCCCTGATCGAAGAACAGATCACCCAGACCGAGGCCTTCGAGCGGTCGATGGCGCCGGTGAAAGTGTTCATGCTGACCCATGTGCGCGACCAGGATCTGCGCCTGTTCCTCGACCTGGCCGAAATCGACGCCATCGATGAGCCCGAGGCGACGCCGCTGCGCGCGCTGATCCCGGCCTTCATGATTTCCGAACTCCGGCGTGCTTTCGAAATCGGTTTTTTGCTGTTCATCCCCTTCGTCATCATCGACATGGTGGTCGCCTCGATCCTCATGTCGATGGGTATGATGATGCTACCGCCGATCATGATCTCGCTGCCCTTCAAACTGATCTTCTTCGTACTGGTCGATGGCTGGTATCTGGTCGCCGGCAGCCTGGTGCAAAGCTTCGGCTGACAAAGCCGCCCCCCATCTCCGTCGAAAGTAGGGCCCACAATGCCCCGTTACCCCGGTACCGCTGGCCTGTAGACATGGTATGAACGAGACAAATTCACCATTTGTCAGGCGTCGTTCCATGCAATTCAGGCAATCCCCCCGCGTCGAACCCAATCCCAACCCCACCATGCCATTAGCCGCGATCGTCAGCTTCGCGACCGATGTGCCGTCACGCGCGATTATCCGCATATCGGGCGGCGGCCATAGCTGGTCGATCGAGAGCCAGGAGACGGCGACCGAACATAGCCATCCGGTCTTGGGGCTAACCGTAGGCACGGATTACGAGATCGCCGTCGACGCCATCGACGAGGCCGGCGCTGAAGTTTCCGGTGGCGCGGCGCTTACGTTCACCACCCCGCCCCTGCCCGACGATTTCCCGCCGCTCGAAATTCACCTCTGCGAACCGTCGGAACGTGAGCCGGCCATGATGGTGTTTCCGGTCGGCCATCACCCGCTGGCAAAGGTGGAAAAGCACGCCAACTATCTGGTCGGCATCGACCGCAACGGCGACATTGTGTGGCACCGCGAAATGCCCGGCCAAGTGCATGACGTGCAGCTGCTCAGCAACGGCAATTTGCTGTGGATGACCGGCAATTTCATCCTCAACGAAATCGATATGCTGGGCAATCAGATCGCCCGCTGGCATCCGCAGCACCATAAGGACAATCCACCGCCCGACAGCATTGCCGTGGCCACCCAAAGTTTCCACCACAGCGTCGCCGAATTGCCGTCGGGCAATATCGCGGTGCTGAGCCACGAGACCCGCGACGTGGACGACTACCCAACCAGCGATACCGACCCCGACGCGCCAAAGGAAACCCGCCCGATCATCGGCGACACGATTGTCGAATTCACCCGCGCCGGCGCGGTGGTGAGCGAGATCAAGCTGTTCGACCTGCTCGACCCCTACCGTATCGGCTATGGCCTCAACGACCCGTTCTGGCATATGCGCGGCTATGAGGGCGGGGTCGATTGGGCCCATGCCAACGGCATCGCCTACGATGCCAGCGACGATTGCTATGTGATTTCGGTGCGTCACCAGGACGCGTTGATCAAGGTCGACCGCAAGACCGCCACGCTGAAATGGATCCTCGGCACCCACGCCAATTGGGGCGAGCGCTGGCAGGACCTGCTCCTGACACCCGGCAACGGGCTGGCCTGGCAATATCACCAGCACGATCCCTCGGTCACCCCGGACGGTAATTTCATGGTGTTCGACAATGGTAACAACCGCGCGGTGCCGTTCGATCTGCCGGTACCGCCAGCGAAAAACCGCAGCCGCGCCGTAGAATTCGCCGTCAATGCCGACGCCAAGACGGTCGAACAGGTCTGGTCCTACGGCGATGGCGAGGAGGCCAACCCGGTCTATTCAAACTTTGTCAGCGGCGCCTACCGCCTGCCCGAAACCGGAAATGTCTATGTGACCTTCGGCGGCGTGATTACCGCCCCCGATGGCACGCCGTCGGCCAATATGCGCGAGCATCTGGTCTCAGTGCGCATGGTCGAGGTGACCCACACGACACCACCGAAAAAGGTCTTCGAATTAACGGTGAAGGATAACACCGAGTACCCGGTGAGCTTCATGGCGTTCCGCAGCGAGCGCGTGCCGGATCTGCGCCAGGGTTAAAAAACCTTACATCGGCCTGGTAAAGGACGGGTATCGCAGAGGTTAGCGACGCCCGCCGTTTTCACCGGTGGTTTGTTTAGCGGCGATTACCCCGCAAGCGCAGCGGCAAGTTGCTCGTCGTTTAGGACGGGAATAACTTCGAACGACATAAGATCGGTCCAGCCGCGGCACCATTTGGCCATCAGGATAGGGTCGTCGGCTTCGGAAATCGCGAAGCCGCGCCCACCGGCAACGTCATGCCAACGCGCCAACATATTAACCCCTTCGGGCGGCTGCCCACCGGTTTTCATGAACCGTTCGATGGTCGCGCCTGCGTTCTCGGGACTGAACGTCCAAACTGTCATAAAATGCATTAGTAACTCCCCGTAATAGATTGTTATTTATGAACAACCATAGGCTGTAGACACGACAATGCGTCGCCCCTTAGCTTGCTCAAATCCGAAGGGGAGTGTACCCAAATACCGCGCCAAATCTAGAGGTGAAACCCGGTGATTTAGTCCCACGCGGTCAGTTCACGGTGCTGTCCTTGGCGGCGGTCTGGGACTGCGCCAACCGGGCCCGATAGCCTTCCATGAAAGCCTGGAAGTCGTCGGCGACGGAGACCCGCCGCAGCACGTCCTGGAAGTCGGCGGCGCCGGAATCGACCGACGCGATGACCTGGAAGTCGGCCCCGAAGGGCGTCGCCGCCATGGCGGACGAGAAGTTGCGGTGCAGGGTCGCCATACCCGGCAGATCGTTGCTCAGGGCTAGCGCCACGGCGCGGCTCAGCACGTAGCGGCTGCGCACATCATCCAGCGATTGTCCGCGCGCTGGCGGTTTGCCGGCGAGCCGACCAAACACCTCGGCGGCCTGCGCCCAATCGCGGGTCTGCCACATAATGTCGGCACGAATTTTATCCGCTGCCTCGCTTTGATCACCCTTTATCTCGGCCAGCGCCTTATCGAATGCACCGAGCTGGGTATAGGCGCGCGCCGAAATCATGCCGCGCTCCTTGGCCAACTCGCTGGAAATACCGTCGGAGTGGCTGTCGGCAATCGCCGCCAGCGCCTCGCCGGCATCGCGGTCGAGCAGGCGTACAACCGCCAGCCGAGCGCCGACACGCGCTCTGTCTTCACCCTTCAAACGAAACTCAACCTGGTGGGACAAAAGCTTGGCGGCCTGGGGCAACAGATCTACCGATACCAGGCGGTCAGCCAAACGGCGGATCATGGCATCGCCGTCGGTTCCCGCCGGGGCGAGTTCGCGAAAATCATTGAACAGGGCAATCGCCATGACCGGCGGCAGGGTTTCGATGGTGCCTTCATCGTAGAGCTGGGCGAAGGTAGCGCGCATAAAGTCGGCTATCGCCGGCGTCGTACGGTGATCGGCAAAATTGGTGACCAGACGTTTCAGGCTCTGCAGACCCTCGCGATACTGGCCCGATTCAATTTGCAACTCGCCGAGCCGACGCAACACGCGGAATTCAATGTCGTCGTCACGCCAGACATAACGCAACCGGTCGAGATCTTCGATCGCCTTTTCGGATGATATTTCACCCTCTTTCAGCAGCAACTCGGTCTTTTCCACCACCGCACGCGCCCGGCTGCGGCGGTCGCGCGCAGCGATAGCAGCATCGTATCCGGCCAGCGCGGTCTCGATTTCCCCATCGAGCACGGCAATATTGGCTTCCAGCACATGCTTATAAGCCAGATCGGTGCTGTTGAGATTGGCGCCCTCGGCGATCTCCAACCAAAACTCGCCGCCGCGCGCATCACTGTTGGCGAAGGCGGTCTCGGCGCCCAGGAAGGCAAACCGTTTGCGCAATCCATCGGGATAGCTTTGTACGAAACGATCCGACTGGCGTAACCCGAAGGTCGCCTCCTCGAAGTCACCGTTTTCCGCCGCCAAGGCGGCGCGCCATAATACGATTTCAGGCTCGCTATCCAGGTCGCGGTCGAGCAGATCTTCGCGGGCCTTATCGAAATCACCCATGATGTATTCGACACCGCCGCGCAACGCGCGGAAGGTCGCGAGCCGCGCCGTGTCTTCGGATTCAAGCGCTATCAGCTGTAGAATGCCGCGTGCGCGCGCGCCCATGCCTTGGGCGAAATAAAACCGTGCCAGCTCCATTCGCGCTGCGTTGCGCCTATCGGGAACGGCCTCTTCGACCAGCTTCAGAAGATGGCTCTGCGCCGTTGCATAGTCGCCAATGGCGCCGCGACGCCAAGTTTCAAAATCGTACATGCGTTCGGCGGCGGCGTTTTTCGCCGTTGTGGCAAGGACCCTGCGGCGGGCTTGCGCGGTCGCCAAGCGCAACCCTCGGACTGAAGAGACCAGAATTTTCTCAGCCCTTGGCTCGACCTTTAGACCATCGGCATAAGGAACCACCGCCACGCCTTGAACCGACGGCAGCAGGCGAAAATCACTAAACTGATGCGATCGCGCCAGGCCATGCCCTCTTTCCGCTACGGTAACGACAAATATCTGATCGCCAACCTCCGGGTCGTTCAACGCCAATGCTGTCGAAGGCACCGTCGGCCCCAACGAGACATTGGCGTCACGGCCCGGATGGGCGGTTACTTTCAACGGCGTCTCGGGCCGCATCAACTGGGGCGCGATGACCACTTCCCAACGGTTACCTTCGCGCGCGACCGAAGCATTGAAACCGGCCGTCGTGGTAAGACGTATAACGGTGGCGCTGCCATGTTCCAGCTGCTCGGCAGCCTTAATAAACTCTACCGCCGCGGTAATCTCTGACGTGTCGACCCGGAACGGACGGTCGAACACCAGCCACAACCAGCCGCCCCGGCGAAAGGCCGCCATTGAGGTCGCTGTGCGAAAGGGGAATGCCAGGCCGACAACGTCGAGCTCGACTTTCACCGCCACGTCCAAATCGCGGGCATCGTCGGGCAATGCCGCCGGTTCGCTGGCAACCGGACGCAGGCGTTGCGGCACGAGTTGCACCGGGGCGCCGGTCGCCGGCGCCGATGCTACCGTTTGATCCTCTTGGCTATCGGCGGGTGCCGCGGTTTCGCCAGGCTTGGCGTCTTTCTGACCAATGATATCGACGACCACCTTACGACCATCGCGGAAATGACGGACCCGACCGCTGACGCTGAGATCGACCTTCGGCGTGCCGTCCGCACTGCGGGCGCTTTTAATGCCGCTGAGAAACGGAAACGCGGCGCTGGCAGTGTCCGGCAGGGCGAGGTCGCCCGCGCGGGCGAAAGTCAACGAGACATCATTGTCTTTCTGAGACAGATTATATTCGGTGCGCACCGGCCAGTCGAAGACCACCCTTGTATAGCCATTGCGTTTGGTAACGCGCACAGGCACCTGCGGGGATTTCTTCGCCGCCGTGCTCGCATCACCCGTCGGGCGCAAGTCGATGACGACCGAACCTTCATTGACGAAATGCTTTGCCGTCACCGGTTGCTTGAGGTGAATAACGACGCGCTTGCCGCCATCCTCCAAGCGGGCGTTACCCATATAGTCGGTAATTTCGGCGCGCGCGCGATCGAACCTCCCCTCCATTGCCCGATCAAAGGTAACGGTAAGTTGCTGCTCGGTCGTCGTAACTTTGTAGGAAACCGGTACCTTCCAATCGAAAACCAGACGGCCAAAATTGGCGTGCAGCCCGCCGCGAACGCGAACCTTTTCGGCGGCGAAAACAACGCCAGTGCTGGCGACAAACACGGTCAGGGCCAGAACCGTTACAACCGACACGCGGGCAACCTTAAGCATCCAACGCGGCGAGAGTTGAGAATTTCGGCGGCTCATGTGCCGTCTCCTGTTTCGGCTTGAACGATAATTTCAATACGGCGAACGGGAATCGCGCGTGGACCTTCGGCCGTCTCTACCGGCGCCGGGCCACCAAAATGGCTGCCGCTACGCCCCTGTATCTCGATCACCCGGTCATAGCCCGACGCTTCCAGGGCCCGTGCGATCCGGGCCGCCCGAGTGAGCGAGAACTCCCAGTCGGTCACTGTCTGTCCGTCGTCGGTCTGTTCGGGCACAGCGTGACCCACCACAGCGATCTGATTATTGATTCCGGCAAACAGCCCGCCGAGGATAAACAGCGATTCCCGGCCGGCAGCAGTGACGCCGACCCGGCCATTGGCAAAAATCGTTTCACCGGGAAAGTCGACCGCAATCCGGTCGGCGCTCACTTCGATGCGCGCATCTTTGAGCGCTTCCTGGCTTTCGATCTGCTCACCGATGAGCCGTTCGAGATAGCGGAGATCGAGCGCCGACGCCTCGACACGTTGGGTAATATTTGTTGTTTCGACCGGGCGCGGGGTCACCGTCGATTCTGAAATTCGGAATTGCCGATCGAAGGCGGTCGTCGCCCCCTCCCACTTATCGGAGTCGACTTCGGCCATAGAGAACAGCAGAACGAAGAAGGCGACCATCACCGCCGCGAGATCGGCAAAGGTGATCAGCCACCGCGCGTCGGAGCGCCGCTTCTGCCCGGGCGGGTTGCTCAAAGTCGGGCGGTCGACCAATGATACCGGGTTCATGGGCTTTCCGCCGCGAGAGGGGGCTTCGCCAGAACCCGAAATTCGATCCTGGTCTGCCGGGGATCGCCGTCTTCCAACGCCACCACCAATTGCCCCGGTGTTACGCCGAATTGTGCAAAGGCGCGAACGATCGCGCTGGCGCGTTTTGCCGCCCCCTCGATCGCCGCCGAACGGGCGCCGATAATTTTACCGCCACCGGGCCGCGCATAAGCGGTCAACTCGATGGTCACGTCATCCGACGCCAGGGTCAGCAGTTCTGCCGCCGGCTGCGCGAGTTCCTTAAACTCGTCGGAGGCGGCGCCCTCTTCAGTGAAAAGGACGTTGTTGTCGATCGACACGCTCAGCAGAGTGCCGGTTCTGATCAACTCGAAGCTGCCAAACCCGACGAGGGTGCGAAGCAGTCCGGTAATTTCGCGTTCGAGATCGGCCGCCGCATCGAGGTGCCCCACAAATGATCCCAAAGTGCGGGACTGACCATTGGGATCACTCAGGTTGAAGGTCGCCGCAAGGCTTCCCAAAACCGCGCGGGTTCGGTTCACTTCGAACTGCGCCAAGCTGTTCAGCAAAATGAAAAACGCCAGCAACAGCAGGAACAATGACAAGATCGAGGTCAATCCAGCCGTCTGCATGCGCGAACGGCCATCCGCGCGGGCTGCGGCAGCATCCGCGAGCCGGTTCGCGAAATCATCGTCAATCTGGTCGTTCAGTGGGGCCATTTATCTCACGTTAGCGTTCGATGACGTTCGGAAGGTTCGACGACGGCGTGCCGCCGGTCAGCCCGCCGGGTCGCCTTTGGTGGCCGGCGTGGTTAGATCGATCGCGCGCTTGCGGGCGAGTTCGGTGGTCACTTCGCGGGCGCGTTTGGGTTCCATCGCCGCCAAAATCGACGCGCTCTTGCGTTCCTTCATGGCCTCCATGATGCCCAGCAAGATCGACATATCGAGTCCGCCAAGGATGCTCGCGGCATCCTTCGGCTTCATGGTTTCGTAGATCTTCACGATGCTTTGCAGTTCGGACTCTTCCTGCTCGTCATACTGACGCACCAGGGATTCGATGGAATCGCGTAGCAACTGCAATTCCGCAATGCGGCTGTCGAGGCGCTCTTCGGTGACATTGAGCAAACGCTCGCGCGCATCCAAATCCTTTTCCAAGCGCGCCAGTTCGTCGCGGCGCGAAGCCAGATTCTGCAAGACGGCGACCTCGCCCGGCGTAAATTCTACGGGGAAATCGGTCAATGGCTGTTCGTCCGCGGCGTCGCCATGGGCTTCGTCGGCGGCCGGCGCATGATCGCCCGCGGCCACCTTATCGGCCTTGGGCTCGTCGTGACTTTCTTCCTTGCTGTCCTCGGCCGCCAATGCGGGGCTTGCCGGCGACAGTTCGACGCCGAATGACAGCTCGCCCAACCGGACCACCAGCAATATGGCTACGGCGACAATGACGACGGGCAGCAGGCGGACGTTCATCCGTTGTTTCGAAGCGCTAGAAGATGTCATCGTAACTCCTGTTCGGCTCGCGAACGAATATCGGGATCGCCGAATAGTTCGGCGTCGAGACCGGCGTCGCGCGCTAATCCGGTCGCACCGCCCGCAGATTTCCGGGCGGGCTTGCGCTCAGTGCTAATCATATTTTCCAGGCGGGCGCCCTGCCCCTCCGCGCGCTCGACCAGATACTCCAACTCGTCGCGCAGTTTCTGCATCGACTGCAACTGCTCGAGGATTCCGGACTCGTTACGTCCGGCGAATTCCTTCAGGGCCGAGACACCCGATTCCGCGCGCGTCGTCGCCTGATAGAAATCACTGACCAAGCGCTCCATCTGCTCAGCCCCACCGCGCAACTGGCTCAGCCGGCGATTGAGTACGATCGCATAGGCGATCGTGGCCACCAGTAATCCGGCGACGAGGAGATCGAGCGCGACGGGAACACTCATTCCGCGACCTGCTCCGGTTCGACCTTGTCTTCGATACGCACAGCGACAACGCTGCCCTTGCGGCCCATCTTGCCGGAGAACATCGGCATATCGCCGCAAAGCAGGGTAATCGGTGAATCCGGCGCCACGTTTAGCGGCAAGTGGGACCCGACCTTGAGGTTAATCACATCATTCAGCGACACCTGCTGCTGGTCGAGAACCGCCTGAACATTGACATCGGTCTGCCAGAGTTCGGTGGCGAGATGGGATTCCCAAATCGAGTCACGGCCAAATTTTTCCCCCATGAACATCTGCAGCAGGAGATCGCGCACCGGCTCCAGGGTGGCGTAGGGCAGCATCAGCTCAAGATTGCCGCCACGGTCTTCCATATCGATGCGCAAGCGCGCAATGATGCCGGCGTTCGAGGGCCGGCCGATGGTGGCGAAACGCGGGTTGGTCTCAAGCCGGTCGAGGCGAAAATTGACCGGCGACAGAGGATCGAAGGCAGCCGACAAATCGACCAGCACGACGTTGATCATACGCTCGACTAAATTACGCTCGATCGTGGTATAGGGCCGTCCTTCGATGCGCATCGCCGCGGTGCCGTGGCGGCCCCCAAGCAACACGTCGACGATCGAATAAATCAGCGAGCTATCGACGGTCAGCAAGCCGTAATTGTCCCATTCCTCGGCACGAAAAACACTGAGCATGGCCGGCAACGGAATCGAATTCAGATAATCGCCGAAACGGATTGACTGGATAGAGTCGATCGATACTTCGACATTATCGGACGTGAAGTTACGCAGGCTGGTGGTCATTAATCGGACGAGCCGGTCATAGACCACCTCGAGCATCGGCAAGCGTTCGTAATTAACCAACGCTGAATTGATGAGAACTGACATACCATCGTCGGCGGCATCGTTGCCCGGCCCATCAAAGCCCAACAGATTGTCGATTTCATCCTGATCGAGGGCGCGTTCATCGACGCCACCGCCATCGTCTTCGTCGCCGCCCTCGCCCGAGGCCATGGCTTCCCACTGGGCCGCCATTTCCTCGTCACTGAGGACTTCCTCCTCTTCTGATCTCCCGGTCTCCGAACTCTCGGTATCTTCCGGATTCTCAGCCGTATCGTCTTCCATACTCACAGATGAGTGCCCCGTACTTTACTGAACTAGCATTTCTTTGAATAAGACATCGGTCACGCGCGCCGGACTCACCGCCGCGTTCACCCGAAACAAAAGCTCTTCGCGCAAGCGGTACAGACCGGCCGAGCCGCGTAAATCCTCGACGCGCAGTTCGCGTAGATAGATTTGAAAATTATCGATGATGCGCGGCATGGCATTTTCCAAGCTCGCTTTGTCCGTTTCACTGGCCAATTCCAGTGAGACGACAATTTTGAGAAAACTCGTGCGCCGGCCCGAAGTGTTCAGGTTGACGAGCATCTGCGGCAATTCGAAATAGACCGTGCCGGCGCCACCGGCGCCACCGTGCCCAGCGTCGGCCGCGGCTTGCTCACCGTGTCCGTCGGCAGCGGGTGTTTCCCCATGTTTGCCGGCGACCTCGACATTCTTGTCTTTGCCCAACACCGAATCCACGACGCCGGAGAAAAATACGCCGGCGCCGCCACCGCCGAGTATCAGAATCGGCAGCACGATCATCAGCAGCCTCTTTTTGCCACCCTTTTTCTTGCCGCCCTCCTCTAACTCGTCGCCATCTTTGGCACCGTCGAGTTCTTCATCGGGATCGTCGGTATTCGTTTCGTCTGTCATGTCGTTGCTTCCAGGTAACCGCACGATCGAACGCGCGGGGCGAATTTCGCGGAAATACTAGGCCGAACCTGGTTAACAAAAGTTAAAGCAGGGTCGCATTGAGAAACCCCGATAACGGGCCTAGAGGCGCGAAATGCGCGACCGCACCGGCAGCGATTGCCCGGCAATGACTGCCTAAGCGGCACTTTTCGCGCTGGCTCAACGTTAGGTAAAATTCCCTAACTAATTGAAATAAATAGAAAATAATTGTTGGCACGCCATCTGCTTAGTGATGGGCGTGATGATCCGCACCAGGAATGAAAAATGACCACTACAGGCGAAGTTGCGCTGTCTTATCAGCTGGCGCTTAAAAATCAGTTAGACATAACGGCGAATAACATCGCCAATATGGCGACCCCCGGGTTCCAGAGCAGCCATCCGATTTTCGCGGAGTTTCTGGTCTCGGTCGGCGAAACCGGCGAGGAAGTCGCTTATGTCGTCGATACAGGCACGGTGAGAAACCTTAATCCGGGACCGGCGAATTTCACCGGTAACCCACTCGATATTACGATCGAGGGACGGGGTTATTTCGTCGTCGAGAACGAGGACGGTATTTCATATACCCGCAACGGCGCCTTCAGATTGGACGCGTCGGGCCAGCTTGTCACCAGTTCCGGCGCCACCGTTCTCAATGAAGGCAACGACCCCATCGTCATTGCCCCCGGTGAAAGCCAAATCAACATCTCGAGCGACGGTACGATCAATACCGAAAACGGTGCAATCGGCCGGTTTCGTCTTGTCGAATTCACCAATGAACAAGCCATGACAAATCTCGGCGACAGCCTGCTGGCGAGCGAGGAGGAACCAGTAGAGGCCGCCGACGCTTCTGTCGTTCAAGGCATGCTCGAGGGATCCAATGTTATTTCGGTCACCGAAATTTCACGCATGATCCAACTTTTGCGCAGCTATCAGACGGCCAACCAACTGATCACCACCGAAGACGAGCGTGAACAGCAGGCCATCGAAACACTCACCCGCGCCGTCTAAGGCTGAGGAGGAATTGAAATGAGATCTTTAAGCATCGCTGCGACCGGCATGTTGGCTCAGCAACTCAATGTTGAGGTTATTTCCAACAACATCGCCAATATGAATACGACGGGTTTCAAACGCCAGCGCGCGGAATTCCAGGATCTGCTGTACCAGACTGTGGAGCGTGTCGGCTCGACCTCGTCGGATAGCGGCACGATCGTGCCCGCCGGTGTCCAAATCGGTCTCGGCGTGAAAGCGGCCGCGGTCTACAACATCGCTGAGCAGGGTAATCTGCAATCCACCAGCAACCCGCTCGATATGGCCATTAGCGGCTCGGGCTATTTTCAAGTCACGCTCCCCACGGGGGATACGGCTTATACACGCGCCGGCTCGTTCCAGTTGAGCCCGACCGGTGAGATCGTCACGGTCGACGGTTTCACCGTCGACCCGGCCATTACGGTCCCAGCAGATGCGTTGCAGGTGACAATCAATGCCAGCGGCCAGGTTTCGGTCCAGCTCCCCAATGTTGTCGCCGAATCGGTTGTGGGTCAGCTCACCTTAGCGAATTTCCCTAACCCCGCCGGCCTCGATCCACAGGGTGACAATTTATTCCTCGAGACCGCCGCCTCCGGCGCCGCCACCACGGGTACTCCGGGCGTAACCGGTTTGGGCACCATTCAGCAAGGCTTCGTCGAGACCTCGAACGTCAATACCGTGACCGAAATCACCAACCTGATTACCGCCCAGCGGGCCTATGAGATGAACTCGAAGGTAATCCAGACCTCCGATGAAATGCTCAGCACCATTAACCGGTTGCGGTAGGGAGATCATCATGAACTCGATTAAAAGGTTCGCGATCCCCCTGGGGCTGATTGCCCTGTTCGCCGTCATGATGGGCGTCACCAGCGTCTCGGCCGACAGCAATATCTCCACGCCCCTGACCTTGCGCAATCACATCACGGTCAGCGGCGGCTCGATCCATTTGGGCGATATATTCGACGGCTTCGAAGTTCCCAATGACGGTAACGGCGGCGGCACCGGCGGCGGCATCAGCGGCGATACCATCGTCGCCTATGCGCCGCAACCCGGACGCCGGGCGGTCTTCGACGCCAAGTGGTTGTCCCGAGTCGCCCAGCGCTATCAGCTGGACTGGCGCCCGACTACACGTCTCGACCGGGTCGTGGTCGATCGCGCTAGCACGGTCATCAACGCCGAGGACATCGCGGCGGTTCTGCGCCAAGAGCTCGCGGCCCGCGGCAATGCCCAGAATATCGATCTTGAACTCTCGAACCGGAATCTTCTCGTCCATATCGACAGCGATCTGCCGGCGACCCTCGAGGTCGTCAACATCGCCACCGAATCACGCCGGGGCCAGTTCTCGGCCATCATCGCGGTTCCTGCCGGCGACCCGCAGGCCCGCCGCATCACCGTTACCGGCCATATGTTCCCGGTCGTCGAAGTCCCGGTGCCCGCGCGCATCCTGCGGCCCGGCAACCCGATCCGCGAAAGCGACATCGTCTGGAAACGGGTCCGTATTGGTTCCGTGCGCAATGACGCGGTCACCGACATCAACGAGTTCCTCAACCAGGAACCCAAGCGCCCGCTCAGCGCCAACAACATGGTGTTACGGACGGACCTGCGCACGCCGGTCACGGTCTCGAAAGGGATGCTGGTCACCATGGTTTTCCGCAGCGCCACAATGGTGCTGACGGCCAGCGGACGCGCCATGGAAGCCGGATCGACCGGCGATTTCATCTCCGTGCGCAACACGCAAACCAACACCACTGTCGACGCCCGAATCCTCGGCCCCAATCGCGTGGAAGTGGCGGCGCTTCGCCAACTCGCTTCGTCGGAAGGAGAAGTACAATGAACTTAAACCGCCTCACCCTGCGCTTGCCGGTAATCCTCACCCTGGCGATCGCGCTGAGTGGCTGTAACGCCGTCAGTCGGCTATCCAATATCGGCGCCGAGCCGCCACTGACGACCATTCAAAACCCGGTGCTACAGGCGAATTATCGCCCGGTCTCAATGCCCATGCCGGCGCCCAAGCCGATTGAGCGCAACGCCAACTCGCTGTGGCGTACCGGCGCACGCGCCTTCTTCAAGGATCAACGCGCCGCCGATGTGGGCGATATTCTGACCGTGGTGGTCGACCTCGACGATCAGGCAACCATCAACAATGCGACCACGCGCGCCCGTACCGCCACCGAAGACGCCTCGCTGAACGCCTTTCTAGGTTACGAGTCGAGTTTGTCCGCGGTTCTGCCGACGGCGATCAATCCCGGAAATCTGCTCGACATCGACTCGCAGACCGATTCGACAGGCTCGGGCAAAATCTCCCGCGACGAGCAGATCGAGGTTAAAATCGCCGCGGTGGTCAGCCAGGTGCTGCCGAACGGCAATATGGTGATCCATGGCCGCCAGGAGTTCCGCATCAACTTTGAAGCCCGCGAACTTCAAATCGCCGGCATCATTCGGCCGGAAGACATTTCCTCGACCAACTCCATCGTCTACGAGAAAATCGCTGAAGCCCGTATCTCCTACGGTGGGCGCGGACAAATTTCGGACCTGCAACAGCCACGCTACGGCCAGCAGGTACTCGATATCCTATTTCCGTTCTAGACAATCGGCAGGCAGCCAAAACGTTTGAACGGGATACTGGCCAGGTAGGCCACCGGCCAAGTAGGTCGGAAGATGCGGAAAGGTCGGCTCTAGGTAGGAGCCGGCCTTTTTCCGTTTTGCCCTACAACCCCGCCGCCGCCTCTTCGACCCGCTTGCTGTAGCGCGGATCGTTCGGGCCAATCTCGTCGAGCAGCCGCGCCGCTTTGAGCGAGAGCACGTCGTTGGTGCCGTCGGAGTGGATGAAACTGAGCGCGTCGCGCAGCAGCTTTTCGATCGGGTTCTTCTTCATATAGCCGGTCGCCGCCCACAGTTCGAACGCCTCCTGCACCACCGTGAGCGCCGATTCCGAGGCGAATACCTTGCATAGCGAGGCGGCGCGGGCATCGGTATTGCCTTGCGTCGCGGTCCAGCCCGAATACCATAGGTAATAACGCGCCGCTTCGAGCAACATCTGTCCCCGCGCCAATCGCTTTTGCTGGATTTGGTGTTCGAAGATCGGCTTACCGCTCTGCACCCGTTGCCGTGCATATTGCAGGGTCACGTCATGGGCGCGCTGGGCGACACCAAGCACGGTGGCGCCGGCCTGGATGTTCGAGCCGAAGCGGGTCAGTAACGCGCCGATCTCCGCCAGCGCATTACCGGGCTCGCCGACCACATCTTCGTCGGGGATTTCCACATTGTTGAATTCCAGGGTGCCGTTCTGCACCGCACGCTGACCCAACTTGTCCCACACTTCGGTGCATTCATAGCCCGGCGTATCCGATGCCAGCAGAAACCCGGCCAGGCTTTCCATCGGCGGTTTCGACATGTCGGTGCGCGCCATCACATAGATGACCTTGGCCAGACCGCCATTGGAGATGTAGCGCTTGGTGCCGTTAAGTACCCAGCGGTCACCCTTTTTCTCCGCCGTCATCCGCACGCCGCCCTCGGGCTCGTTATAGGGCAGGATGGTATCGCTGCCGGACATGGGTTCAGTGGCGGCCGCGGCCAGCAGACAGGTATCGTCTTCCATGACAATCGGCAGCCAGCGCTGGCGCTGTTCCTCGGTGGTGAGGTTGCACAACATGGTCATGATTTTCCATGTCTGGTCGAATGCGACCGCAACCCCGAGATCACCATAGGCAATCGATTCGCCGACGATCGACAGCGTCATCACATCGGCGCCCTCGCCGCCATAATCCTTCGGCACCGAAAGCGTGCGCAAGCCAAGGCGCGAGGCTTCGCGCACCAGCTCCCAATCGAACGATTGGTCGGGCTCCGGAATCAGATCGGACGCCACCGCCCGCGGCATCACCGTGTTGATGGCGTAATCGCGGGCAATTTCCCGCAACTCCTTCTGCCGCTCGGTGAGTGTAAAATCGACCATTGTGTCCTCCCTCTTGCGCGGCGTTTTCTCACCGCATCTTTGTCAGAATTTGATCATCGAAGGCCGCCGCGCTTAGTCGTACAAAAGCCCGCCGCGGCCCAAGAGCTGCTGACCCTTTAGATCGTTGAACAGCGATTCCACTTTTGTGAAATGCACGCGCTTGCCGACCACCGCCTTCACGTCGCCGCGCGCCATCACCTCCATGGTCTCCATCAGCTCGGCCCGGGTCGAATGGCGCGATCCGGTGATGACCTGCTCGGTGATCACCAGATTTATCGGGTTCACTTTCACGTCGCCGGGTTGTGCGCCGATCACCACCGCGCGGCCGGCGCGGGTCAGGCTTTCGATACAGGCTTGGAATGTCTCGGGCGCGCCGTAGAAATCGACCGCCGCCTCGACCCCCTTGCCGTCGGTCAATTTCTTGACCTCGGCGGTCAAGTCATTGACCGCGCGCACATTGATCACCTCGTCGGCGCCCCATTGGCGGGCGAGATCGAGCTTGGCTTCCGAAACATCGACCGCAATCACGCGCGCCCCGAACAGCTTGGCGACCTGCACACCATGGATGCCGACCCCGCCGCCGGCGCCGATCAGCAAGACATCGTCATGGGGATTAATTTGCGCGCGTTCGCGCATGCAATGCCATGGCGTATTTACCGCATCGGCGGCGACCGCCGCGCCTTCATAATCCAGGCCTTCGGGGATCGGCAGATAATTGTCGGCCGGCAGGCACACATAGTCGGCATAGCCGCCATCGCGATGGACACCCACATAGCCGCAGTGATTTTCGCATAAGGTCTCGCGGCCATTACGGCACCAACGGCAATAGCCGCAATTGAGATAGAAATAGACGGCGCAGCGGTCGCCAACCGCGACATTCGTCACGCCCTCGCCGACAGCGACAATATCGCCGCCCAGTTCATGGCCCATGACCCGCGGCGCCTCGCCTCCGAACACGCCGGTGCGCATGGTGACCAGCGTCAAGCCGACACCGGCCGCGCGGACCTTCATGACGGCTTCGCCGGGCCCCGGCTCCGGGTCCGGGCGTTCTTCCAATGTGAAGGGCTCACCCCAGTTTTTGACAACCATTGCCCGCATCGCACATCCCCTCGCTTCGATCCCTTTTGATAGGGCCGTTGAGAATAACGGTATCAGTCTTTGGCTGGTCAGATAAGGGGGCTGGCTACGGCGCTAGCTATCCCGGTGGGTTTTTTCCATCCGCTCGTGACGCTCTTGCGCTTCGAGGCTTAGGGTCGCGATCGGCCGCGCGATCAGGCGGCGAATGTTGATCGGCTCGCCGGAATCTTTGCAATAGCCATATTCGCCAGTTTCGATCCGCCGCAGCGCGTCGTCGATCTTGCTGATCAGCTTGCGTTCCCGGTCGCGGGTGCGCAGCTCCAACGCATGCTCGCTTTCCAGCGACGCCCGGTCGGCGATGTCGGGTTCTTGAACACTGGTGGTCTGCATATTCACCAGCGTCTGATCGGATTCGCGCAGCAATTCGTTGCGCCATTCCATCAAGCGCTGACGAAAGAACTCCGTCATCAACGGGTTCATGAACTCGTCATCATCGGACGGGATGTAGTCGGGTGGTAACAACGTCGATGACATGGTCCGTCCTTATTCTAAGTTCACAATCGAGCGGTTTCCGGTGGGCGGAATATATATAGGGTAAATCCGCGCCGGCAAGTCGAATCGCAGTCCTAAATGACGAGCCCTAATAATACCTAAACTCAAGTAGTACTTTGTTATTCAATGATATTATTGAATTTTCGACCTTTGTTGGTCGACCAAAATCGACGCGCGACTTCACTTCATCGAGAGCTTTGCCAGCTCAACCTTCGCCCGAAGTTCGATTTCGTCGACAATCGCGATCAAACGCGGATCGCCCGATTCACGCCGCCGCTCGGCCATGCGTTGCACCAATGCCTGCAGATCGAGGGGCGATAAATCGCCCCGCAGCATTCCCAACCGAATCTGATCGAGCCGGTCCAAAAGGTCTTCGGCGTGCTTTTGTTCGGTAGGTTTTGTATGCTGGGTCGCGTCGGGGGCTTCCTGCAGCGCCACCAGGGCTTCAACCGAGCCAAGCTGAGACGCGCCGCTGCCGCCAGCCACCGGCGCAGCGTCGCTGCCGGTCGAAATATGCTTGGCAAACTCGCTGCCCTGCCCATTCTGGCTTTTCCCCGTCCGACGAACCGAATTGGCACGCACTGACCCGGGAGAGTCGATTTTCATAATCTGCGTCCGTTAACGCTGGCACCCGTTGGGCGCTGGTCACACAACATTGCCCAAACACGGTTAATACAACGTTAAAGCCGGCGTCTATTTGCGATCACAATTTAGGCCCGTCCGCGGCGCAGAAGGCCTTCCGGGGGATGTGGCGCTAGACCCGTAGCCCATCGAGGGCGTTGATAAACGTCCATCCCCCACCCTCTGCAACGACGCTACTCATCCCGTCGGGGCGGGTGACGATGATTGTCCAAAAATCCCCCTCGGGCGAAGCGAAGACTTCGAGGATATTGCCATTCGCCGCGATGCCGCCGGCCACGGGGGTCTCCGCGTAAGCCCGCCCCAGATTGGCAACCACCTCGTCGCGCGACAGGCCGTAGGGCTCTTGGGCATTATATTCTTGGCCCAGATCTTGCGCCGTTGCCTGTTGAATATCGAGCACCAGCATAAACGCCAGAACCGAGCCCATCACCGCGGTCAGCAATAACCGCACTTTGGTGTCGGGGCTGAGACGAATTCTCAAGACTGGATATCGCATGACGCATTCCTTGTGGCAGTAGCCAATTTCTTGGCCCAATTTCTTGGCTGTGACAGGAGAATCGGCCAATCCGAGCGCGCGCGCTGTGACCGCGCTCACACGTCACAAATTTGTGTGATGGGACCGTTTTCACGTGATCGACGGTCCCCGGGGGGCTCGGCAATTCCGCCCGGCAAGAGTTTCCAAACACCGGCACAACTTGCCGCACATTCGCCAAAATACCGAAATTGGCGTATTTTTTTCCTTAAAAAACAAATAGTTAAAGAATATTCCAGCTTGGCACGATTCTCGCATAACCATGGCTGAATGAAATCTCTCAGTCCGAACGGAACCGGCATTTGACCATGAACGTATCAATCTCCAACCTGCTAAAGACTGCCGCCCTGGCGATCACCGCTACCACGGTCCTTTTCGCCGCCAGCGCAAACCCGGCCGCGGCCCAGTCGCGCATCAAAGACATCGTCAATGTCGAAGGCGTGCGCGACAATCTGCTGGTGGGCTACGGGCTGGTTGTCGGACTGAACGGCACAGGTGATTCGCTGACGAGCGCCCCGTTCACCCAGCAGAGCCTGATCGGCATGTTGGAGCGGTTGGGCGTTAACACGCGCGACGAAATCAACTCTCTGAAGACCGACAACGTCGCCGCCGTCATGGTCACCGCGACGTTGCCGCCCTTCTCGCGCCAGGGTTCGCGCATCGACGTCACGGTCAGCGCCTTGGGCGATTCCGATAGCCTACAAGGCGGCACCCTTCTCGTAACCCCGATGCTCGGCGCCGATGGCGAAATCTATTCCGTGTCCCAGGGACAGTTGGTCGTCGAGGGCTTCAGCGCCGCGGGCGATGGTCAATCTGTCGTCAAGGGTGTGCCGACCACCGCACGCATTCCCAATGGCGCCATCATCGAGCGTGAAATCAATTTCAACCTGGACCAACTGCAGACGGTTCATCTGAACCTGCGCAATCCCGACTTCACCACGTCGCGGCGTATCGCAGATTCGATCAACAAATTTCTCGGCGCCCCCGCCGCCGCGGCGACCAACCCGGCCACCGTACGCATCGCCGTGCCGGCTAAATACACCGCCAATGCCGTGGCGTTACTGACCGACATCGAACAGCTGACGGTCATACCCGACCAACAGGCCCGCGTCGTCGTTGCCGAACATTCCGGGGTCATCGTGATGGGCGAGGAAGTGCGCATCAGCACCGTCGCCATCGCCCAGGGTAATCTCACCATCCGCATTACCGAGACGCCCCAGGTCAGCCAGCCCAACGCCTTTGCCGAACAGGGTGAAACGGTAGTCGTCGACCGCACCAATATCGAAATCGATACGGGCGAGGATAAGCGCCTCACCGTGCTCGACCGTGGCGTGACATTGCAGGAGCTGGTCAACGGGCTCAACGCGCTGGGCATCGGCCCGCGCGACATGATTTCGATTTTGCAAACCATCAAGGCAGCCGGCGCGCTGCAGGCCGAGATCGAGGTGATCTGATGAGCAGTCCCCTCACCGCCGCCAGTTCCGCCCTGCCCAACGCCTTCGAAGGCGTCACCCAGACCCTCGCCAATCGCGCCTCGCCGCTGGACGGTAAGACGCGCCCCGGCGACGCGGAAAAGGCGGCGGAATCGTTCGAAGCCTTTTTCATCTCGCAGATGTTGTCGGACATGTTCTCCGGCATCGAAACCGACCCGCTGTTCGGCGGTGGCCAGGGTGAAACCGTGTTCCGGTCGTTGATGATCGATGAGTACGGCAAATCGCTCGCCAGCAATGGCGGCATCGGCATCGCCGACAGCGTGCTGGGAGAAATTATTCGTTTACAGGAGACCGATACCAATGACCGCTAATCATTCATCCGCTTCCGGCAAGGACAATGCGGACGATTTAATTCGCATGACCGACCGGCTGTCACAGTTGATGGAGCAGGAAGTCGAACTGCTGCGCGACCGCCGCGCCAACGACATTCAGGCGCTCCAGAGTGACAAGGAATCGCTGGCCGCCCTATATCAGCGAATTATCACAGACCTACAGCAAAACCCGTCGGCACTGCAGGGTCTGGACGATAGTCGCCGCGACCGCCTTAAGCACGCCGCCGCGCGGTTGCAGGGTGCGGCGACCGGAAATGCGATCGCGCTGCGCTCCGCCATCGAGGCGAACCACCAGCTCATCGACGCCATTGCCGGCGCGATACGCGAGCAGAGAAACGCCAACGCCCCCTATATGGCGAACGGCCGTGTTGCGCATGGCAATGGCATCCAGGCGAAGCAGCACATGCCGGTCACGTTGAACGACACCCTGTAATCACCACAAAACTAACGATCATTTCGATTTTATCCGACTAGGGACCCAAAGATGTCTTTAACAATATCCCTACAATCCGCACTGGCCTCGCTCAGCGTTACCCAGTCGCAAATGCAAATCGTCTCGAGCAACGTGGCGAACGCGTCGACCGAGGGCTACACGACGAAGTCCGCAGCGGCGAGCACCCGCATCCTCGCCGGCCGCGGTGCTGGCGTTCAATTGTCGGAAATCGAGCGAATCGTCGACCAGAATTTATTGCGCCAGTTGCGCGATCAGCTGGCGCGCGTCAGTAATTTGGAAATCCTGAACAATTATTATGGCCGGGTGCAGGATCTGTTCGGCGCGCCGGGCAACAATGCCGATGTCAGCCATATGCTCGGCAAGTTGACCGCCTCGCTCGAATCGCTGACCGCATCACCGGAACTTGCCGCCAGCAAGTTTGAAGTTATCGCGCATTCACAGTCGCTGGCCGACCGCATGGCAACGTTGACCGACGAAATTCAGACCATGCGCCACGATGCCGACGCGGGAATATCCGACACAATCACCATTATCAACCAGCGGCTTACCGCGATTAATGAATTCAACGATCAAATCGGTGATGCGTTGGCGATCGGCCAATCGGGCGCTGACTTGGAAGATGCCCGCGATCTGGCGATAGCAGAGCTATCCGAGCTGATCGATATTAAAAGCTACATTCGCGGCAACGGTCACGTCGTCATTCTCACGCCTTCAGGCCGGCCTTTAGTCGATAATGGTGCGGTCATGCTGACCCATTCCACGGTTTCAACCATGGCCGCCGGGGTTAACTATCCCAATGTCATCGATGCCATTTCTTACGGTCCCGGCGGCGCAGACATTACCTCCGAGATCCAGGGCGGCCGCCTGGCCGGATTGATTGAAATGCGCGATCAGCGGCTCACCGAAATACAGGACGAACTCGATCGGCTGACAGAGGTTCTGGTTTCGAGCGTCAATGCGGCGCACAATGCCGGCTCTGCCTTTCCGCCACCGCAAACGTTGACCAGCGGGCTTTCGTTCGCCGGAAACGACGCCCCGGCGATGACCGGCACATTTCGGGTGACAGTCGTCGATGTTGCCGGCGCCGTAGTCGAATCTCAGGACATTGCGCTGGACGGATTGGCCGACATCGACGCCCTGGTCGCCGCTGTCAATACCATGACCAACGCCACCGCCGCGTTGGACGCCAGCGGCAGATTTGTCCTGTCGGCCACCGGTGCCAACCGTATCGCGGTCAACGAAATGACGAGCCAGGTCTCCACTGGCACGGACACGACCGGGCTGGCCCAGTTTCTGGGGCTCAACGATCTCTATACCCTGAACACCAACTACGTTGACTACACCGTCGACCCGCAGAGCAGCGCGACCACGGCGCTGGGCGTCACCGGCTCGCTGACCGTATCCTATCCGGCCGGCACGACAACTATTGCCTATGCAGCCGGCGATACTCTGACCACCATTGCGGCCAGTATCAACGGGGCCCTTGCCGCTCAAAATATCACCGCCACAGTGCTGTCGGAGAATGGCAATTTCCGTCTGTCCCTGAACGATGGCGACGGCGACAATTTTTTCATCACCGACAGCGGTTCACTGACCAGCAGCCTCAATCTGCGCAACGGGCAAATCGGTTCGGCGGGCCGTATCGCTCTGCGGTCAGATATTTTCGCCGATCCCAACTTGCTGTCCACCGGCCAACTCTCCGCCGCCGTAACGCTCGCGGTTGGCGATTTTGTGCTGGCAGCTGGCGATAGCAGTGCCGCGGGTGCACTCGCTACGGGACTGAGTAGCGGACAGGTGTTCGGCGCGGCCGGTGGCCTACCAGCATCGACCTCTAGCCTGTCCAACTACGCAGCGTCGATTGTGTCGCTCAACTCGACCCAAGCCGCCAATGTCGAGGCCCAGTTTGAAATTCAAGAAGGTTACAAAGAAGCCATCAAGGCACGCAGCTCGGCGGTCAGTGACGTAAATATCGATGAAGAGATGTCGACCCTCTTGGTCCTGCAAAACGCCTACCAGGCGGCCGCACGGGTGACCCAGACGGTCAGCCAGATGATGGAAGTCCTGGTCAACATACTCAACTAGCATCGGAGCCAGGCGATGACTCGCGTTGGTACATTTGCACAACAGAAGCTTTTGATGTTTCACACGCTGCGAACCCAGGAACGGTTGTTCGCGGGCTCCATCCAGCTTGCTTCCGGTCAGAAGGCGCAAAAATATTCCGGAATTGCCAACGATGTCAGCCGACTTCTCGCTGTCGAATCCGCCCAACTACGCTCGCGCGAATATTTGCAGAACGTCGATGTGGCGCAGCGCCGCATAGAGCTTTCCGACTTCAATCTCGAGGGAATCGAAGATATTGCTCGCCAAATGCGCGGTTATCTTGAGGACGCAGGCGACGCTCCGGCCGCAAACTTTGCTGGTCTGAAGAGTTTCGCAACCAACGCTCGTGCGCTTTTAATCGACCATCTCAACGCACGCGACGGCGATCGCTACCTGCTTTCCGGCAATCGGGTCGATCAAGAGACCGCAACACTGGACGCGGCGGTATACACGCACGTCAGTTTGTTCAAAGCCGACGCCATCACCATCGACTCGACCTTTTACGCCCAATACCGCGACGAGGTGCTGGGTACGCCGGGTTTTCCTGCCGGTTCGTTCTATGAACAGATTTATTTCGACAAAAACGGCGTGGCGCCAACCGTCCCCTTTCCCGCTGATCCAGCAAATCCGACGGCAACCGAGTTCATCGCCGAAGATCCCACGCTGTGGGATTATTACGTCACCCGTATGGGGTCGCCGGAGATGTTGGCCAATCCGAAACTGGACTATTACCAAGGCGACGGCAACGCGCCGAGAGTGCGCATTTCCGAGACAACCACGATTTCCTATGGCATCACCGGCGACGAGGAAGCATTGCAGCAGATGTTCCTGCTGCTCGACGCCATCGTCAGCCTGCCGGCGACCGCACCGCCCGACTCCTTTCTTTCGACGATTATCGACGAAGGAATGAAGACCCTATCGAAGGTTATCGATATTGATACGTCGACGACATTTCAATCGATCTCGGAACTGCGCAATCGCGTCGTTGGACCGCTAATTCTGTTGGATAACGCGCGCGATACGCTGAACCGTTCGATCGAAATCGCTAAGGACGTGATCGCCGATGCCGAAGGCATAAATGAAACCGAGGTCATCGCGCAGATCCAATCTGAGCAGCTCATTCTCGAGGCGTCGTACCGCACGGTCTCGCAAATCCAATCGCTATCGCTGGTCAACTACCTCTAGCGGCGATAATCAAACTCTCAATTAGCGCTTAACAGATTCAACTTCAGTACGAGGATAACCTAATGGCTGATATCACGCTCAATTCAGCTATCCGCTCAAACCTACTTGCGCTTTCTTCGCGGTCATTCGCCGGCGACAGCGAACAGTCGATTTTGTCGTTGTTCCGCTAAGCCGTTTGACGAACCAGCCCGTACGTTAAATGGACTCTGACCGCCCGCGAATATCCGGGCGCCGGGTAATAAATTGTTAGTGTTTCGCGCCCAGGTTTAGAGCGCTGGCAAGTATGCTGGTCAACCAGCCAAAGAATTCCGCCCTTAGGCGGCATTGGCAACAACGGTTCCAAGGTATTGGAAAAGACATGTTGATCGGAACTTTCAACTCCTACCAACCGTCGTTCGATTTCGGCGCTGCTTTCGCGCAGATGGCACAGGACTCCGCACGGCCAGCCTTCGAACTGCAATTCTTTTACACTCAAGATTCGATCCTGGAACAGCTCAACGATGAGATCAACAACATCAACAATGCCGTAAATACAAGGGGTGCAACGGCCCTCTTGAACGTGCAAGTTTCCCGCCTGAACAACGATCTCGCCGCCATCAACGATTATAAAGTCCGCACAGACACCAAGGTGTCGCGTGTTTCGGATACCCTGGATAACCTGGCCGAGCTGGCAACACTCGCCGCCCCTGGTACGGCGGCCGACTTTGACACATTATTGGCCGAAACCATCCATCTGATGCAAAAAACCAAGGCGCCGACCTACGAGCGCTACGGTGTGCAAGATCGGTTGCGTACGGCGAAAACAGATGGCCTTGCACAACTTGAATCACTGGTACACAACAACTTTGCGACGCAAGCCGATATCGACAATACGACAGCGATTTTGACTGCAATCCAGAACGACTATTTAGCATCGAAATCTATCATCGACAGCAATACTAAGATCGCATTTACGCTGCAATACAGCGGAAATAGAACGATCGGGGAATTGAATCGCCAAATTTCGAACATCAAGACAGACACCTTGAGCGAAGCGACAGGCAAAATTAAGGAAAAACAGGAATATTACGGACAGCTATTGACCGCTATTTCCCTATCATTCGAAGCATCGCAGGCATTTGCAACCTTTATCGCCGAGAGTGTTTTGCTACCGCAAAAGACCGATCCCGGTTCCGTACTAAATCTATTTTCCTAATTATCCGTGTCCGCATGGCACTATACACACACGCTGGCGCGGGCAATGGCGTATGCATTGAAGGTGGTCGGTGCGGGTTCCAACTAAGCCGGCAATTATTGCCGGGCCGCGGAAAAATTTGCCGGGCAATCAGGAATTTGTTGCCTAGTCCGGCCGCCGGGGAAAACACAACTCATTGATATTAATAGATTAAATCTCTGGCACAGTTATTGCGATGAAGTAAACCGGAGCAGAACCGCTCCGTAACATTAACTTCAGAAAGAGGATATCAAAATGGGTGATATTACCCTTAGCGCGGCAGTCCGTTCAAATCTGCTGGCTCTCAGTCAAACGTCAAGTCTGATTAATCGCACACAGGACCGTTTGTCGACGGGTCTGCGGGTCAATAGCCCGGTTGACGATGCCAAGGCCTTCTTCGAGGCTAAAGGGTTGAGCGACCGCGCATCAACCATCAGCGAGAAAAAAGACGGCATCGACCAGGCCATCAGCTCGGTATCGGTTGCTCTCGAGGCTGTTAACACAATCGACTCGATCGTCAATCAGCTCAAGGGTGTCGTCAACAGCGCCGCCTCTGCCTCTACCTCGACCGAGTTCTTAGAGTTGAACACGCAATACGCGTCGTTGTCCGCGCAAATCGACAATTTGACTAGTGACGCCACCTATCAGGGCCTCAACCTAGTCAACGGCACTGGCTCGACGCTGAACGTATCGTTCAGCAACTCCACGAGCAGTACATTGGCGATTTCTTCGGTCGACCTGAGAATAGGGACTGCCGGTCTCGATTTTGGCCTCACGACCGCGGGCGCCCTTGGCACTGCTGCCAAACTCAGTATAGCTACGGCGCGGGCTGACGCGATCGCCACGTTGGATGCGGCGATCGCCACGTTGGACAGCAGGGCGAAAACCTTGGGATCGAACGTTGCGTTATTGCAGACCCGTCTGGACTTCTCGTCGTCTTACGCCAACGAGTTGCAGGCTGGTGCAGACAAGCTGACGCTGGCTGACATCACCGAAGAAGGTGCCAACTTGGTAGCGTTACAAACACGCCAGCAGTTGGGCATCTCTGCGCTGTCCTTCGCCGGTAATAGCGAGCAGTCAATTCTGTCACTGTTCCGTTAAACCGTTCGGCAGCACAGCCAGTACTTTTGGGGGAGAGCTTCGGCTCTCCCCCTTTTCTTTTTCTTTCGGCTCAACCAATTCGTTAACAGCGTAATCGACCAAATTTTTATTTCTTAACAAGAGGCTTTGCCGGATTTCCAACAATGGCACCCTGGCCTATAAGAAGCGGCTTATCCTGTATGCCCTATCTGAGAACTGCCGTAGTATCAATACAGGCATGATTGCCGATATGCACATTACCATTGCAATCAACCCGCGGCGCGAACGTTACAAAATCTCCGATGACACAGTCATGTGACACATAAGAGAAATTATTCAAATGAAAAAACTTACCTATTCAAGCGTTTGAAGTAATATGTCTGACACATAGACAGCGCCAAGCCCTGCTCGACGAGCGGTACCATGTGGTAATCCGCAGTGCACTCGCGCCGGGCTCGCCGTGCTAGGGCGAGCTTATCCTACCAGGCCGCGAGGTCGGCGAGGTTCTGCTGTCGACCTATATCTGCCACCGCTCCCTGGCCAACAACGAATTGTCGGGTCCGGTGGTGACCATGGCCCTGGTGGAATGGCTGCAACGGCGAACCGACCGGCGCTACACTTACCGCATTGTCTTTCTGCC
>JABDJY010000117.1 GCA_013003285.1 Alphaproteobacteria bacterium
CAGTAAGTGCAATTTAACAAACTCAGACTGCAGGGCTTCAAATCCTTTGTCGACGGCACCGAGCTGGAGATCGCGCAAGGATTGACCGGCGTGGTCGGCCCGAATGGGTGCGGCAAGTCGAACCTGGTCGAAGGTCTGCGCTGGGTTATGGGCGAAACTTCGGCCAAGCAGATGCGCGGCGCCGGCATGGACGACATCATTTTCGGTGGCACAACCGACCGTCCGGCGCGCAATGTCGCGGAAGTCGTGCTGTCGCTCGACAATGGCGACCGCAGCGCCCCGTCACAATTCAATGGCAGCGAAGAGGTCGAAGTCTCGCGGCGCATCGAGCGCGAGAAAGGCTCGACTTATCGGGTCAATGGCCAGGAAGTACGCGCCCGCGACGTACAAATCCTGTTTGCCGACCAGGCGACCGGCCCGCGATCGACCGCGCTGGTGAGCCAGGGCCGGGTTGGCGCGGTGATCAACGCCAAACCCACCGACCGGCGGCTTCTGCTGGAAGAAGCCGCCGGCATCACCGGGCTGCATTCGCGCCGTCACGAAGCGGAATTGCGCCTGCGTGCCGCCGAGACCAACCTGGAACGGTTGGAAGATGTGTTGATTACCCTCGATACCCAGTTGACAGCGCTGAAAAAACAAGCGCGCCAAGCCAAACGCTACCGCAATATTTCGCACGATATTCGCAAAACCGAATCCGTCGTGCTGCACCACCGCTGGACCGAGGCAAGTGAACAGGTTGCGACCGCGAAGGCCGCACTCGGCGTGGCTGAGACGGCGGTCGCGGAAGAGACGTCTGTCGTCGGCCAGGCAACGGTGAAGCGCGAAGGACTGGCCGAAGCGGTCGCCCCATTGCGCGATGCCGAAGTTCGCGCCGCCGCGGAATTGCAACGGCTGACTATGGCCCGCAATGAGCTGGATGCCGAGGAGAAACGGGTTCTCGCGGCAATCGAGCAATGGACCACCCGCCGCAACCAAATCGCCGCCGACCTGGCCCGCGAACAGGGGCTGACGGCAGAGGCAGAGGCGGCTTTGGCCCGGCTGACCGGCGAGCGCAGTGAAATCGAGCGCGCCCGCGCCGGCGAGGGCGACTTGATCGAAGCGGCCAACAAGGCTCTGGATCAAGCCCGCAACCACGCCACGGAGGTGGAAACCGAACTGGCGGGTCTGGCCGAACAGGTCGCCGGCGGCGACGCTCAGTTGGCGGCGATCGACCGCGAATTGAGCGACCTTGCGGCACGGGCCAATCGCCGGCGGCAACAGCACGCCACAGCCAGCGAAGAACGCGACACGCTGACCGCCCAGGGCATCGACCCTGCCCTGTTGTCGCAGGCCGAAGACGCCGTAGCGGCGATCGAAGCGCAGCTTGCCAAGGCGCGCAGCGAATTGGACACCGCAGAACAGGCGCGCGCCGAGGCCGACAGCCAACGCGAAGCCGCCCGCGAACTTCGCGCCGCCAAGGAAGAAATTCGCGCCCGCCTGCGCGCCGAAGCCGCCGCTCTGCAAGATCTGCTGGCCAGCGACAGCGACGATGGCGAGACCTGGACACCGGTGCTCAACGATATCGACGTCACGCCCGGTTACGAAGCCGCGCTCGGCGCCGCCCTGGGCGATGATTTGGAAGCTTCCGCCGACGAAGCCGCACCGCGCCATTGGCGCCGCCTGCCGATCCTTTCCGACGAACCGAAATTGCCCGCCGGCGCCCGCCCCCTAGTGGGTCTGGTCGGCAACGCGGCCCCGCTGGCCCGCAGCCTGTCGCAAGTGGGCGTAGTCGACGATGCGGCAACGGGCGCGCGTCTGTCCAGCGAATTGAAAACCGGCCAGCGCCTGGTCGATCGCGACGGAAATTTATGGCGCTGGGATGGCTTCGTCGCCAGCGCGGAAACCCGCTCGACCGCCTCGGCGCGGCTCAAACAGCGTAACCGGCTGGCCGATCTGGAATCCCGCATTCCCGACGCCGACAGCGTCTTCGCGCAGGCCGATAGCGCCAACGAAAGAATAGTCGCAGCCGCCACGGCCGCCGCCGACAGCGAACGCAGCGCGCGCGACAAGGTGCGTCACTTGGACGGCGAGGTCGCTGCAGCGCGGAGTCGCCACAGCGAACTGGCGCAGGAAATAAACTCTAAGAAGTCCCGGCTCGAGAGCCTTCAGGGGACGGTCGCCCATCTCGAGACCGAGATGGCGGAAATCGCCCAGGCGATCGAAGCGGCACAAGCCCGCCGGAACGCCATTGGCGATTTGGATACACTGCGTGATGATGTGGCGGTGACAAGGGTACGCTTGAGCGAAGCGCGCGTTGCGCTTCAAGCCGCTCAGATCGACCAGAACCGCCTGGTGCGCGAGGCCGAGGAACGCCAGCGGCGCATCACCGCGATTGTCGCCGATGAGGGCTCCTGGGATGCGCGGCGCAACGGCGCCGCCGAGCGGGTCGGTGAATTGAAGGCGCGCGACGCCGGCGCGGTCGCCGAGTTGGAGACCTTGGCCGCCCGGCCGCTGGAAATCGAGAGCCAGCGCAATTCGCTGATGGATACGCTCAACGACGCCGATGCGGCGCGCCGCGCCGCAGCCGACAAGGTCGCGATCGCCGAGGGCGAGCTATCGGAGGCCGAAAAGGCGCTACGGGCTGCCGAAGCCCGGCTCACCGAGACCCGCGAAGACAAGGTGCGCGCCGAGGCCGCCGTGGCCCAGGCGGGCCAGACATTGGAAGTCGTCTGCGACCGCATCGCCGAGCGGCTGGAATGCGCGCCGGAGAAGGTCCTGGCCTTGGCCGAGATTCCCGAAGGCCGCGATATTCCCGATCTCGAGTCGGCGGAAAAGCGTTTCGAGCGGCTGATACGCGAACGCGACAATATGGGCCCGGTCAATCTGCGTGCCGAGCAGGAAGCCGACGAGCTGGCGGAGAAAATCGCCACGGTGGAAGCTGAACGCGACGATCTGGTTACCGCCATCGCACGCCTACGCCAGGGCATCAGTAATTTGAACCGCGAGGCGCGCCAGCGGCTGGTCAAATCCTTCGAGGAAGTGAACAAGCATTTCCAGGAATTGTTCGTACGGATATTCGGCGGCGGCGGCGCGCATTTGGCGCTCACCGAAGCCGACGACCCGCTGCAGGCCGGCCTGGATATCTTCGCCAGCCCGCCCGGCAAGAAATTGCAGAACCTAACGCTGCTCTCAGGTGGCGAGCAGACCATGACGGCAATCGCCCTGCTGTTCGCTGTGTTCCTGACTAACCCGGCGCCGATCTGCGTGCTCGACGAGGTCGACGCCGCCCTGGATGACGCCAATGTGGATCGCTTCTGCACGTTGCTGAGCGAGATCGCCGCCACCGGCGACACGCGGTTCCTGGTGGTCACTCACCATCGCATGACCATGTCGCGGATGGATCGGTTGTACGGCGTCACCATGCCCGAACAAGGGGTCAGCCAGCTGGTCTCGGTCGACCTTCGACAGGCCGAAGAGATACGCGCTACAGCCTAGAAAAACCCTCGGTTTTCTGCCCATTTGCGACCAATTAACGCGGCCCGAAACCCGCCTTGACTTGCCCGTAACCGCTGGCTACTTTGCGCCCGCCTTCCGGCGAGGATTTGATCAAAGCTGGTGGGAGCCGTAACGAAAGATCACGAGGTCTTTGTATGACCGATCCGGACCGGCCTTCCCCAACCGACGATCTTCATCAACGTGTGAAGGCTGCGAAAGATCGTAATGCAGGCGTTTCGAGAAAACGTTCGCCGGCTTCATCTCTCGCAGGTTCTGGTATGGGCGCCGGCATTCGGGTTGGCGTAGATCTTGTTGTCGGCGTGGGGGTTGGTGCCGGTATTGGCTGGGGTCTCGACTTTTGGTTGGGTACAAAGCCATTTCTGCTGGCGCTATTTCTTATTCTCGGCTTTGTCGCGGGCTTATTGAATGTCATTCGAACGACCAATCGATCTTTCAAACCGTCAAGCACCGACGATTCGGCCCCATAGGTAAGACTGGAGTAGCATTCGGTGGCGAGCCCCCTCGAGCAATTCACGATTAAGCCGATTCTCGACCTGAAAATTGGCGAGACCGACATATCGTTCACCAACTCATCCCTGTGGATGACGATTACGGCGGTCGTCCTGATCATATTCGTGGTGGTCGGCACGCAACGGCGCGCCCTGATACCCGGGCGATGGCAATCGGCGGTCGAATATTTCCATCAGGTCGTCGCCGACATGGTGCGCGACAATGTCGGCTCGGAGGGACGGCGTTATTTCCCCTTCATCTTCAGCCTGTTCATGTTCATCCTGTTCGGCAACCTGCTGGGCCTGATCCCCAGCTCGTTTGCGTTCACCAGCCATCTAGCGGTTACCTTCGCCATGGCGGCCTTCATTTTCGTCGGCGTCACGGTCATCGGGATCATCACCCACGGGTTCAAGTTCTTCTCTCTGTTCTTCCCGCACGGCGCACCGCTCGTGACCGCACCTTTGCTCATCCCGATCGAGATCATCTCCTACTTCTCGCGCCCGATCAGCCTGTCGGTACGTCTGTTCGCCAACATGACCGTCGGCCATGTGCTGTTGAAAGTCATCGCCGGCGGCGTCGTCGCGCTGGGCAGCTTTTTTGTACTGCCGGGCATTCTGCCGCTCGCTCTTCTCGTTGCTATCACCCTCCTTGAGGTCATGATCGCCGTTATCCAAGCCTATGTTTTTGCAATTCTCACATGCGTCTATCTCAACGACGCATTGCATCTTCACTAAACCCTTATCCGAAAAATAAGACCTTAAAGGAGTAGTAAAATGGAAGTCGAAGCCGCAGAGGTTATCGCCAACGGCCTGAAACTCGTCGGTGCCGGTCTGGCCGCCATCGGCATGATCGGCGCCGGTGTCGGCGTTGGTCGTATCTGGGCCAGCTACATCGAAGCGATCGGCCGCAACCCGGCCTCGAAGGAAGAGATCGGTGCGTTTATCTGGATCGGCTTTGCCGTGACCGAAGCTATCGCGCTGTTCGCCCTCATCGTCGCGTTCATCATCCTCGGCAGCTAGCCTCAAACCGCGGCGCCCAGCTTAAGGCTGGACCGCCGCACCGCTTGCGGAAGACAGCGAGATGCCCCAGTTCGACACTACGACGTTTGCCAGCCAGATTTTCTGGCTCGTCGTCACGTTCGCCATCGTGTTCGTGTTCATTTCACGGGTCGCGCTACCGCGCATCTCCGCGACGTTGGAGAATCGCCAACGCAAAATCGGCGACGATTTGGCGAAGGCCGGTGAACTGGCGGATCAATCCGATGAGGTCATGGCCGCCTATGAAGCCAGGTTGGCGGAGGCCCGGACCGGCGCGCATGAAGAGCTGCACGCCGCCGCGACACGGGCCGCCGCGGAGGCCGACAAGCAAAACGCGGCATTGGCGGAAACGCTGGCCGCAAACGCCGCCGCGGCGCGCGAACGCATCGCCGCAGAATCGGCCGCGGCCTCGAGCAATGTGGCGGAGATCGCCGAAGACATCGCCCGTCAGGCGGTTGAACGGCTGATCGGCAGTTCACCCGACAGCGCTTCTGTCAAAGCCGCCGTGGCAGCCTCGGTACAGGATCACAACTCATGATCGCCCGCCTCCTGACATCGGCCAGCGTTATTGTGCTACTCGCAAGCTCCGCCAGCGCAGCTGAAGAAGAAGAAGCCCACAAAAGCCTCTTCGACCCGAGCAACGCCGAGCTCTGGGTCCTCGTTTCGTTCATTTTGTTTTTCGTTGTGCTTTTCAAGCCGATTAGATCAACGCTCACCTCGAAGCTCGACGGGCGTTCGGAAGCCATCAAATCTGAGCTCGACGAGGCCCAACGGCTGCGCGAAGAGGCCCAGCACACACTGGCGGAATATCAGCGCAAGCAGCGCGACGCCTTGAAAGAAGCCGAAGGCATCATCGCCGAAGCGCGCGCGGAAGCCGAACGCATGGAAAAGGCCGCCGCCGTGCGAACCGACGATCTGTTGCGCCGACGCGAACAGCAGGCGCTCGACATGATCGCCGCCGCCGAAGCCCAGGCGCTCGCCGATGTGCGCGGCCTGGCCGCCGACGTGGCCATCGAAGCGACCCAGCAGTTACTGACCAGCGCCGCAGCCGGCGATGGCGGCGACGCCCTGGTGGATCAGGCCATTCAGGATCTGCCGTCAAAACTGAACTAACCGGCGATCCCACAGAATTCCAAAGCCCCGCTCCGGCGGGGCTTTTTTATTGGGCAGAAGTACACCCTCCCTCCTGTTTGAAGTGGCAGCTCTTTTCGGGCGCAATTGTTTCATAGACACACTTGTCGTTATTGCCCTTGTTGGCGGGCTATGCGCGGCACAAAGAATTTAATCAAGGTGGTGAAAATCAGTCCTATTCCAATGGCGATGAAGACGTGGGTCCAGCTATCGGGCCTCACGGTGCCGCAATAGACGATCACTGTGAATAGTGGGATATCGAGAAAATGCACAATCTGGTTGAACAGACCTCGAACCTCGTCGCGCAGGTCGTCGGTTAATTGATCGCCGCGCTCAAGCGCTTCTCGCGAACGGCGTAGAGTCTTGCGAAATTGGAATCGCGTGACCGTGTTGCCTTCAATGAGTTCGAATAAGAACAATCCCCACATGCCGACGAGCCAAGGTTCTTCAAAAAAACCAAGCCCAAGTTCGAGAATGAGTAACAGGCCCGACAGCCCGACCAGCACGGCGCCGGGTACGGCGAAGCTGTCATAGAAGATCGCGGTATAACGCGCCGCTTCGGCAAATACCTTCATGTCGGTGGTTCGGTAGGCCTGAAACTCAGAAATAAAGACAGCCAGCAACCCGCCGCCCAGCAGAATGAAACCGACGATGTGGCCGAATTTGAGAAGCGTGTAGTAATCCATTGCCAGCCCCTTATGGCTTCAACCTGTGCCGAACCACATGCGTCGTAGCAGTCCGTCCCGCTTAAAAAAGTGGTGATAAAGCGCAGCGCCAGCATGGACGACAAGCAACGCGATCATCACTCGGGCGCCGATTCCGTGCGGGACACGCGGCAGGAATTTCCAAAAGTCCGGGAGAGTTTCAGACGACCCCCCAAAAAGGACTGGCCCAGCACCAGAGAGGACCATCATGCCTATGCCGCTTGCCGCCATGCCCAAAATCACGACATAGAACAGCAAATGTACCGCGCGGGATGAGCGTTCTTGCCATGTCGGCATCGGTACCGGTCTAGGCTTTTTATCGGCAAACACCCACCAAATAACACGCAGCAAGGTCAATAAAAGGATGGTTACACCGAGGGGGACATGTACTTGCAAAATTGCCACTTTAGCGGCGGCGGCGTCTTCCATCCCGCTAGCACGAAAACCCGACCCAATTAGTGTGAAAATCAGCAAGGCGCTGATCCAATGGATGGTCACTGCGACTGTGCCATAATGATTGGTTGAGCTTTTCGTTGGCATGGATGTTTCCCTCGTTACCAATTCTTCCGGCTTCTAGGGTTTGTCTGATTCGAGACGCTGGCGGAGAGTTCGCAGGACCATAAGGGCCTCTTCGATCTTTTCTGTGCCCAGTCCTTCGGCGTGGTGGTTTGACCATTCGACCTGGCGCTGACTGACTTTCTCCAAAGCGGTTCTCCCCTTGGACGTTAAGCGCACCAGCTGTGCACGCCGGTGATTGGGGTTTTCCGCGAATTCGACCAGTCCCTTATCGGCCAGGACATTGGCCACCCGTTGAACGGCCTGCCTGGTAAGCCCCATATTCCGTGCAATTTGCGCGACGGGTAGAGGTTCTTTCTCAATTGCACCGACGACCTGCCATCTGGCGCTCGTTAACCCGAGGTCATTCGTCAAGTCGTCGCCGACCGCTAGAAGGCGTCCGTTCAGGCGGAAGGTTTCCAGAATCAAGGCCGTTAGAACGGCGCCTTCTGGGCTGTGGTTTTTCGTATAATCGCTCATACGACAATATATAGTCAATTCGACAATATACTGTCAATATAATTTCAAAACGGAGGTTTGTGGGGCTCGTACACCCCTCCCGAACCCTCCCCCTCCAGGGAGGGAATTAAAAATGGTTACTCCGCCGCTTCCGCGGTTTGCGCTGCTGGGGTCCAGCGCAGCACTGGTTTGCGGGCGGCTGTGGTCTCATCGAGGCGGCGGCGCGGGGTGAGTTGCGGTGCGGCGGCGAAACCCGCCGCGTCCCCCGCTTTTGCGGTTTCGGCCAGGTGGCGCATGACGGCGATAAAATCGTCGAGGCCGCGCTTGGACTCGGTCTCGGTGGGCTCGATCAGCATCGCCCCATGGACCACCAGGGGGAAATACATGGTCATGGGGTGATAGCCCTCATCAATCATCGCCTTGGCGAAATCCAATGTGGTGACGTCGGTGCCATCCAAGAAACGATCGTCGAATAGGCATTCGTGCATGCACGGCCCCTCGAATGACGGGGTCATCAAATCCTGCAGACGGGCCATCACGTAATTGGCGTTGAGCACCGCATCGCCGGACACCTGGGCCAGCCCATCCTTACCGTGGCTGAGCATATAGGCGTAGGCGCGCACGAACATGCCCATCTGGCCGTGAAAGCTCTTGAGGCGGCCGATGGGCGTGGCCTCGCCGGTATCCTGCGCGTTTTCGACCAGGGCGAAACCGTCGCCATCATGGACAATCCACGGCCGCGGCGCGAACGGCGCCAGCGCTTCCGACAGCACCACCGGTCCGGCGCCGGGTCCGCCGCCACCATGGGGTGTGGAGAAGGTCTTGTGCAGGTTGATATGCATGCAGTCGATGCCCAGATCGCCCGGCCGGACGCGCCCGACGATGGCATTGAAATTGGCGCCGTCGCAGTAGAAATAACCGCCGGCCTCGTGGATCAGCCG
>JABDJY010000137.1 GCA_013003285.1 Alphaproteobacteria bacterium
GAATAATGATAGTAGCCGCCGCCATTGGCGCAGGAGCCCATGGAAATCACCCAGCGCGGCTCGGCCATCTGGTCGTAGACCTTGCGCAGGGCTGGCGCCATTTTATTGGTCAGCGTGCCGGCAACGATCATCACATCGGATTGCCGGGGGCTGGGCCGGAACACGACGCCAAAACGATCGAGGTCGTAGCGCGACGCGGCAGTGTGCATCATCTCGACGGCACAACAGGCCAAGCCGAACGTCATCGGCCACATGGAGCCGGCGCGCGCCCAATTAACCACTTTATCCATCTGAGCGACGACGAAACCCTTGTCGGTCAACTCATCGGTGACCGCTTTCAAGGCAGCGTCCTGATCGGGGCCGGTCTCAAATACCGGCAGCGCACCGGTCTGGGTGTCTGGCTCTACTCCCATTCGAGCGCTCCTTTACGCCATTCATAGACAAAGCCAACCGTGAGGATGCCCAAGAACACCACCATCGACCAGAAGCCGAAGACGCCAATATCTCCCAGCGTGATCGCCCAGGGGAAAAGGAAGGCGACTTCGAGATCGAAAATGATGAACAGGATGGCCACTAGATAGAAGCGAACATCGAATTTCATGCGCGCGTCATCGAAGGGTTCGAACCCGCACTCATAGGAGGAGTTCTTTTCAACATCGGGATTATTCGGCCCAACGAAGAAAGACGCCGCTACCATGACAACGGAAAGGCCAATGGCCAGGCCGAGAAAAATCAAGATCGGCAGATATTCGAGCAGCAATTGGTCCATCTGGCGCCCGCCATTTTTATTTGCGTTACACGTGCCCCCAGCCCTTGAGAATCGGGCCAACCAGCGCCTGCGGCGCAGCCATACACGACGTTTGTTTGCTATGCAAGCCAGCCTAAGCATCTACAAACAACGACGCGCCGAGTCCCGCAAAACCGGGACTTGCTGTGGGCTAATTTAAATCTAGTACGGACCGGTGGATGCGCCGATCACTTCGCCTTGAGGTACATTTCAAAAGATCCGCGGCGATACGGTTCAATGCTGACTTCGGGGCCGATTTCAGGACCGATTTCGGGCGGCGGGACGATGAAGGGGGAAGTGGCGGGAGTGACGGGACTCGAACCCGCGGCCTCCGGCGTGACAGGCCGGCGCTCTAACCAACTGAGCTACACCCCCAAAGAGGTGGGCGCTAAGTACTGCTGGGACCGGCGGGTGTCAAGGCGATGTCGCACAACAATGCAGGATGTCTCATATGTCCTGGAATTCGAGGCCGCTCAGCCGTTCCAGCCCGAACCCGATATCGCGGGTGATGAAGGCGATTTTTTCGGACACGTTTGAACCGGTCGATACGGATTTGCTCTGCTTCCAAGCGTCAAGTTTCACGATGATGGCGCACAGAATCGCCCCAATGTTCTCCTGATGCTCGACTATCATGCGTGACATTTTTTTATAATGCTCGGCGGATAGGTCTTCCCACATATCCACCGTGCGCACGCGAAAGAGCTCGAGAACATTGGCGACTTCGGCGTAAAGGTCGCGAATGTGGCTGGCAATCGTGTCTATCTTTTGTGCCGCGGCCGCATGACCATTCATCTGCGGGCTATGGGCGAGGCTCCCTATATCTTCGAGAAACTCACTGAGGTCTTCGACCTTATCGTCGTGACATTTTTGGTAGAACGACAAGGACAAGAAGACATCGGCATAGTCCTCGAGGAATGTCGGTATTTGGATCAACTCGATTTCGAGTGACTTCGCCAGGCTTCTTAAATTCTGCCGGGCACTATCTGCATTGGGGTCGGTGAATAGCTTCAGAACATCGGTAAAGGAAGTGGCCTGCACATCCGAACTGCCATAAATCTTGGCCACCAGCGGTCGAGTGAACGCCCCCATATGATCCATTAAGCTGATGGCCATCTCATCGGAGAGCTTCAGCGCATCGACATCTTCGAGCTGGATTTTTAGCCTCCTTAGGCTAACCCTCAAACTGTAGACGTCGTAGCTGGGAAGCACCGAAAGCTTTCGGACTACCGCGAGGTCCTTGGCGCGGTCGCCGGAGAAATCGAAAGTCTTTTCCAGCCCGTCGGTGGCAATTTGTCCGCTCCCGATATTACCGTCGCGGTACAACTCAACCACGCCCTCCAACCGGGTGTTCTTGATCAGGCAGGTTTTCTGCAGGGCTTTGACCTGCAGGGGGATCATCGACAATGGCAAAACATGAAGGCAATCATTGTCGTTCATCTGAACTACGCTGGACATACCTATCACTCGTAATGGTCGTTATGATTTTCCCGTTGTGAATATTGACCGGTCTTCTGCCGACCCTGTGCGCCACCCTCACCTCGAATGTTTCACGACACAAAAGTAGTAAGAGGAATTTCTTATTCTATTATTAATAGATAATCGCTTTGACCCGGAAATCGGATCGGCGCATATTTCCCGATGCAATTGTAAACGCGAGGTTAACGGCGACAGGGAAGCGGGCTTGATAGCCCTCATATTGTGCAACTGTCAGCGACGTTCCTGAACCAGGTCGAGGCAATCTGGCGAAAGTTGAGTGGTGGAAATTCACAGGAAATGGTGGGCGATGACGGGCTCGAACCGCCGACCCCCTCGGTGTAAACGAGGTGCTCTTCCAGCTGAGCTAATCGCCCTCTAACCGATTTCTATCTTCGCGCCGCCTTGCGCGCAACCCGGCCCTTGGATTGGGTTAAACAAATTCGTGCGGAAAATAAAACAAGCCGGCTGCGATCTAGCGCAACCGGCCTGATTTAAACTGGCGAATTTTGGTCGTCAGTTAACGGCTTCTTTCAACGCCTTGCCAGCCTTAAACTTCGGCTGCATGGAGGCCTTGATTTGGATGGTTTCGCCGGTCCGCGGATTGCGGCCGGTTGTCGCCTTGCGATGGGAAACCGAGAAGGTGCCGAAACCCACGAGGCGAACCTCGTTACCGCTCTGTAATGAGCCGGTAATGTTATCGAACACACTGTCGACGGCTTTAGTCGCGTCGGCTTTCGAGATGCCTGCTGAGTCTGATACAGCAGAGACTAGATCGTTTTTATTCACTTTAGGACCCCCTTTGGGATGGTTCGCTCAATGTCTGGAGCGCTAAGCCCGAATCCAAACATTGCAGAGTCTAGAGCGTGGTTTTGAATCTGGTCAAATGAAAAACCCCGGAAAACCGGGGTTTTTAGCGGTATCTATGAAACGACTCGGAAAAAAATGTGGGCAATCCGGTTTCTTTTAGTGGCGAACCACTCCGGAGCCGTCAGAATCGTCATCTGAGGACGAAACCGCCGCCGAGTCGTTATCCGATTCGTTCCATTCGATTGGCACCAAAGGCTTGGCCAGAGCGTGTTCCAAAACCTCATCGACGGTCGAGGCGATAATGATCTCGAGGCCCTTTTTGACATTCTCCGGAATGTCGACCAGGTCCTTTTCATTATCCTTGGGAATGATGACGGTCTTCACGCCACCGCGTAGCGCCGCCAACATTTTCTCCTTCAAACCACCGATCGGCAGGACGCGTCCGCGCAGTGAAATCTCACCGGTCATGGCGACGTCTTTGCGCACCGGAATTCCGGTCAGGACCGAGACCATCGTGGTGACCATGGCAACGCCGGCCGACGGGCCGTCCTTGGGCACAGCGCCCTCGGGAACATGGACATGAATGTCACGTTTATCGAACAGTGGCGGTTCGATGCCAAACTCGATCGCGCGTGAGCGCACATAGGCATTGGCCGCCTGAATCGACTCCTGCATGACGTCGCCGAGCTTGCCAGTGATCGTCATTTTACCCTTACCGGGCATGAGGATGGCTTCCACCGTCAGCAACTCGCCGCCGACTTCGGTCCAGGCCAGTCCGGTAACGATACCAACCAAATCCTCTTCTTCCGTCTCGCCGAAGCGGTACTTCCGCACCCCGGCATATTTGTCGAGATTGCGGACCGTGACTTTGACCGAATTAACGTCCGCTTCCACGGCAATTTCCTTGACCGCTTTGCGAGCCAAATTGGCGATTTCACGCTCGAGGTTACGAACACCGGCCTCGCGTGTGTAATAGCGGATCACGTCACGCAGGGCGGAGTCGGAGATCGACCACTCATCTTCCTTGAGCCCGTTTTCGCTTATTTGCTTACGCAGCAAATGGCCTTTGGCGATTTCCACCTTTTCGTCTTCGGTGTAACCCGGCAGGCGGATGATCTCCATGCGATCCAGCAGGGGCTGGGGCATGCGCATGGTGTTCGCCGTGCAGACAAACATGACGTCGGAGAGGTCGTAATCCACTTCCAGATAGTGATCCTGGAAAGTGTGGTTCTGCTCCGGGTCGAGGACCTCGAGCAATGCGGACGACGGGTCGCCGCGCCAGTCGGCGCCCAGCTTGTCGATCTCGTCGAGCAGGAATAGTGGGTTCGACGATTTGGCCTTCTTCATCCCCTGGATAACTTTACCCGGCATGGACCCGATATAGGTACGCCGGTGGCCGCGAACTTCGGCTTCATCGCGCACGCCGCCCAGCGACATGCGCACGAAGTTACGTCCGGTCGCCCGTGCGATGGATTTACCGAGCGAGGTCTTACCGACACCGGGAGGGCCAACGAGGCATAGAATCGGACCTTTGATCTTCGACATGCGCTGCTGCACTGCGAGATACTCCAAAATCCGTTCTTTGACCTTCTCGAGACCATAATGGTCTTCGTTCAAAATGACTTGGGCTGCCGTGATGTCTTTTCTGACCCGCGAACGTTTCTTCCACGGAATGTTTAGCATCCAGTCGAGATAGTTGCGCACGACCGTGGCTTCCGCCGACATCGGACTCATATTGCGCAGCTTCTTCAGTTCCTGCGTCGCCTTTTCGCGGGCTTCCTTGTGGAACTTGGTCTTGGCGATACGCTCTTCGAGTTCCTGGACTTCGTCGCGGCCGTCTTCGGTCTCGCCGAGTTCCTTCTGGATCGCCTTGAGCTGTTCGTTGAGATAGTACTCGCGCTGGGTCTTCTCCATCTGCCGCTTCACGCGGCCACGGATACGCTTCTCGACCTGCAGAACGCCGATCTCGCCTTCCATGAAGCCGTGGATCTTCTCCAGCCGGGCCTGAATGGTTTCACCCTCGAGCAGTTCCTGCTTCTCCGGGATCTTCAACGCCAGGTGCGAGGCGATCGTATCGGCGAGCTTGCCCGGTTCGTCGATCTGGTTGATCGACACTAGTACTTCCGGCGGTACCTTTCGGTTGAGCTTGATGTACTGCTCGAACTGCGCGACCACCGAACGGCTCAACGCCGACAATTCTTTTTCGTCGGTCGCAGGCTCAGCCATGATGACCGCGTGTGCCTGGAAGAAATCCTCATTGTCGGTGAACTCGACAACCGATGCGCGCTCGCTGCCTTCGACCAGAACCTTGACCGTACCGTCGGGAAGCTTGAGCAACTGCAGGAT
>JABDJY010000148.1 GCA_013003285.1 Alphaproteobacteria bacterium
CCGGGCGATCGACGCGCTCAAGGCCCGGCGATAATTGGCATCCTTCAATTTCCGCTCTTCCTGCCGGTTGGTGACATAGCCCAATTCGATCAAAACCGAAGGCACATCGGGGGCTTTGAGTACCGCAAACCCGGCCGACCGCCAGGGCCGCTTGACCAGCCGCGCCGACTGAGAGACTTCCTTAACCATGATATCGCGGGCGAAACGCACGGAAAGCTCGTTGGTCTTGGCCTGGGCGAAGTCTATCAAAATATTTTGAACATCGTCGCTATAGGTACCCAGATTGAGCCCGCCGATGACGTCCGCCTTGTTTTCTTTCGCCGCCAGGGCGTGCGCCTCGGCATCGGAGGCCTTTTCGGACAGGGTATAGGCCGAAAAGCCACTGATCGATCTGCTTTCGTGGCTGTTCACGTGTAGCGACAGAAACAAGGACGCTTCGGCGCGGCGTGCCGTCTGGACCCGCTCGCGCAGCGGCAGGAAAATATCCCGCTCGCGGCTGAGCACCACTTTGATCCGTCCCCCAGCCTCCAATTGGCGCTTTATCTCCTTGGCATAGGCGAGAACGATATCCTTTTCGAAGACCCCCGAAGCGCCAATGGCGCCCGGGTCCACACCGCCATGACCCGCATCGAGCACGACCACCGGAATGGCGCGCTTTACCGGTTCAGTACGCAGCGGCTGTACCGGTTGGGCCTGCCCCCCGGAAACCGGCGGCGTTGGGCGCATGGCGGCGATGAAGCCGGCACGGTCGGTCGGCGCCAGATCGATCACCAGACGCCACGGTTTGGCGCCATCAGGCGGCAGGGTGAAGCTTTTGGCCACCTTGGCTGAATTACGCAAATCGAGCACCAGCCGGCTGGTTCCCGGCCGAAACAGGCCGTAGCGCAGCCGTTCCACCAGGCCACCGCTGGCGCTGAGGCGAGACGAAGGCAGGGTGAAGTCCACTTCGGGGAGGTCGATCACAATACGGAATGGATCGGGCAGCCCGAATATGCGCGGTTCCACCTTTTGGCTGAGATCGATGACGAAACGGGTCGAATTATCGCGGATTCCGATCCGCAAATCCTTGACCTCGGGCGCTGCCGCAGCGGCCGGACCGGAGGTTAAGCTCGCGCCCAAGAACGCGGCATAAACCGCTGCCACAGCAGTAAAATAGCCAAGTCGGCACACTCTACGACGGCAAATTTCATAGGCGCCAGAGATCATGGTTATTAGCTATATCCCCGTATTGCATCGCGCCGCAACACACATCCTTGAACCTTAATGCGTTAATTACGTTGTCGAAGCAGCCGTGCATCGCTATCTTGAAGGTAGCGAACAGCTGTAATTGCCGTATCTGCAGGGTGTCTGCATTAAGCGGCGCGCCCTTGAAGTGGCGGTCTACCTTCCAAAAGGAAGATCAAAACTCCAACCGGCGGGTCGCCTTGTAAGGCCCAGCAGAGGCAAGAGTAGTTAGGTGTAACATTGGAACCTGTCAGGAGAGTTCTTGCTCTTTTGGCGTGGTGGCTAGCAGTTCCTCACCGTACTGGCGCGAATAATGCGCCGTTCGACGGTTAGAGAGCAGCCCCCAGGTTTCGCACAAAGCGGTATCCGCCAGACCCAAAGTTCGCATGGGTGGTGTGTGGCTCTTCCGCGGAGCGAATAAAATGACAAGAAGAATGCTGATTGATGCGGCCCATGCGGAAGAAACACGGGTCGTCGTCGCAGAAAATACTGAACTTCTCGAATTCGATTACGAAACAACCACAAAAAGCCAGCTCAAGGGTAATATCTATCTCGCTAAAGTAACGCGGGTCGAACCGTCTCTGCAGGCGGCCTTTGTCGATTTTGGCGGTAACCGCCACGGCTTTCTGGCGTTCAACGAAATCCATCCCGACTATTACCGCATCCCGGTCGAAGACCGCGAGGCGTTGATCGCCGAGTCAGCCGATGTCGAGGACGACAGCGACGATGTCGACGACATAGAAGTCGACGCGCCGACATCGGAAGATTCCGAAAATCCCGACGACAATGACGGCGAAAGCGAAGCCGTCGAGGTTATTGGCGATAACGCCGAAGACGATATCGCCGAATTGGGCGACGCCCATCGCAAGCGCCTGCGCCAATTGACCCGGATGTATAAGATCCAAGAGGTCATCAAGCGGCGGCAGATTTTACTGGTACAAGTGGTGAAGGAAGAGCGCGGCAATAAAGGCGCCGCCCTGACCACCTATTTGTCCCTGCCCGGCCGGTACTGCGTCTTAATGCCCAACACCTCGCGTGGCGGCGGGATTAGCCGCAAAGTCTCCAACCCGGCCCATCGCAAGCGCATGAAGACGATCATGGCCGATCTGGAAATTCCCGAGGGCATGGCGGTGATCATGCGCACGGCGGGGGTCGAGCGTAACAAGGCGGAAGTGCGTCGCGATTACGAATATCTTCGCCGCACCTGGGACGATATCCGCAAGCAGACCCTGCAATCCTCGGCGCCGGCGATGATTTACGAAGAAGGCGACCTGGTTAAGCGGTCGTTGCGCGACGTCTATAATCGCGAGATCGAGGAAATCATCGTCGATGGCGAAGTGGCCTATAAGGCCGCGCGCGCGCTCATGCGCACCATGATGCCATCGCACGCCAAGCGCGTTAAGAAATACGCCGACACCGACATACCACTGTTCAATCGCTACAGCATCGAAGCGCAGCTTGATGAGATTTACGACCCGATCGTGCACCTGAAGTCCGGTGGTTACATCGTCATCAACCCGACCGAGGCCTTGGTCGCCATCGATGTTAACTCGGGCCGGGCAACGCGTGAGCGTAACGTCGAACAGACCGCCCGCAAGACGAACCTCGAGGCTGCCGACGAAGTGGCGCGCCAGTTACGCCTGCGCGATTTGGCCGGGCTGGTGGTGATCGATTTCATCGATATGGATGAAAACCGCAACAATGCGGCGGTCGAACGACGCATGAAAGAGGCCATGAAGGCCGACCGGGCGCGTATTCAGATCGGCCGCATCTCGCCTCTCGGCCTGTTAGAGCTATCGCGCCAACGGTTGCGCCCCAGCATTCATGAGGCCAGCGCCCAGGTTTGTGTACGATGCGGCGGCAGCGGTTATGTGCGCTCGACGGAATCGACAGCACTGCGCGTTTTGCGAGCGGTGGAAGAGGAAGGCATTCGCGCCCGCTCGCGCGCCGTGACCGTCAAGGTCCCGGCCGAAGTCGCGCTCTACATTCTCAACCAGAAACGCGACATGATCGTCGATATCGAGGCCCGCTATAATTTCCGGGTGTTTATCGCCGTCGATGTCGAACTGACCCCGCCTGACTACATCATGGAACGGGTCAACACCGACGCCGCGGAAGACGAAACGGTTTCCGAGACGGTCGATAGCCGTACCGCCGAAACGAAAGCGCGCGAAGACGAAGAGCGTTCCCGCCGACGGCGGCGACCGCGACGGCGCGACAGCGAAAAGGAAGATGCGGCCGAAACCGTCGAGGCAAGCGAGCCGGCGGAAGCCGAAGCTGGCGAAAGCGAGACCAGCGACGAGGAGCCGCGTCCCGCCTCACGGCGGCGCGGTCGTCGCGGTGGACGCCGGCGGCGCAAATCCGCTGATTCCGCCGCCACCAATGGTGAAACCACAACGGACGGTTTAGCCGCCCAGGAGGAAGAACCCCAAGGTGATTCAGCCGAAGCAGAGAGCTCCGATGCCACAGTCGTCGAGGCGGATGGCACTGCGGCGGAAGCCAGTGGCGAGGGCGAAGAAGAGGCCAAGCCCAAGCGGCGGCGTCCCCGGCGGCGGCGGACACGCAAGCCCAATAGCGATGTCGCGGTTGCGGCGGAAACGAGCTCCGAAAACGATACGGCAGCGCTCAGCGGCGATGGCGACGCTGCGGTTGCCAGTATCGCTAGCGAGGATCAGAACGAGGCGCCGGCGACTGAAGAAGCCGATGCCAGCCCTGAACCGGTTGAAGCGGCGCCGGTTGAGGTTGCGGAAGTTGAGGCGGCTGAGCCGATCCCCGCCGAACCCGCCGAAGAGTCCACAGAAGAAACGGCCCCGGAGATCGAGCCGGCAGCGGAAGACGATGTCGCGGTGAATGGCGAAGAAGAAGTCGCCCAAGCGGCAGAGGAACCGGCGGCGGAACCTGTTGTGGAACCAACGCCCGAACCCGATCGTCCCCGCCGGTCCGGTTGGTGGAGCCGCGCCACCAGCTAACGGTCTTTTCTTCTAGTCCTGCGTTAATTCACTAGCGGCGCCACGCGGCGAGCCGCGCGCAAGCGGCTTGCATATCCTCTTCGGTGCCGGCGAAGGAAAAGCGGACAAATTTGTGACCGCTGAACGGATCGAAATCGACCCCAGGTGTCGCCGCGACATGGGCTTCGGCGAGCATGCGGCGGCAAAATTCCGGACTGTCGTTGGTCATATGGGCGACGTCGGCATAAATGTAGAAAGCGCCATCGGCCGGTGCCAGACGATCGAATCCCACCCGGGGCAGTTGATCGAGCAATATCGCACGATTGCGCGCATAACGCGCCACGTTGGCGGTCACCTCCGCCTCGCTATCGAAGGCGGCGATCCCGGCATGCTGCGAGAGGGTCGGCGGCGAAATGAAAAGATTCTGGGTCAAACATTCGACCGGGCGTAGCAGCGCATCGGGAACGATCATCCAGCCCAACCGCCAGCCGGTCATGGAGAAATATTTCGAGAAACTGTTGATCACGATGGCGTCGGCATCCAAACCTGCCGCGGTTACCGCCGGGCTGCCAAAGGTAATGCCGTGATATATCTCGTCGGAAATAAACCGGACTCCGGCCGCGCGGCACCATGCGACCAACCCCGCCAGGTCTTCGCGTCCGACCATCGTGCCGGTCGGGTTCGACGGGCTGGCCAGGATCAAACCATCGAGATCGCCGGCGGCTTGCAACAGCTTCGGCGTCGGTTGAAACCGGTCCGCCGCATTTGTCTCGAGCAACACCGGCTCAACACCCAGAGCGGTGAGAATATTGCGGTAGGCGGGATAGCCCGGCGCCGCCAGGGCGACCCTGTCTCCCGGTTCGAAGGCCGACAGAAACGCCAGCAAAAATCCGCCCGACGATCCAGTCGTGACGACGACACGCGCCGGATCGACGGTGACGCCATAGAAGTCGGTATAATGCCGCGCGATGCGTTGGCGCAGTTCGGGCACGCCAAAGGAATCGGTGTAGCCCAACAACTCCTCCTGCAAGGCTCTCTGCGCCGCGGCGATCACCTTTTGCGGCGCCGGCGTTCCAGGCTGCCCGACTTCCAGATGCAAGACATCTTTGCCCGCCGCAGCCAGTTCATTGGCCGCGCGCATGACGTCCATGACGATGAACGGATCGATCAATCCGCGTTGGGCGACTTTCAAAACCATTTTAGATTTCCACGAACAATCGCAACGATGGATCAACGCTCATCGGCACTGACCGCCAAGCCATGGGCCCGCGGCTCGGCGACGAATTGGCACGACGGCTCCCGCGGTAATCCCTTGGGGCACCAGAAGCCGTTGACCCGCCCCAGCGCTTCTTGGCTCTGCAACGTGTATCCGGCCTTCTGCAGAAAATCCTGCACCGGCTTCGCCAGCCCGGGTTCAGCGATCATCACGTCGGGACTGCCGGTGTTATAGGCGCGCGCCTGCGTGACCGCGACACCGATATCCTGTCCCGACCGCAGGGTTTCCAAGGCCACAGCGGCCAGGATCGCCGGCGAACCGCCCGATATGGCAGCGCCGAAGAAGACCTGATCATTGACCGGGTTCGCCATGATGACAGCGCTGGGCAGGCTGGCCCGTGCGCCGGCCGGCGCCGCCAGCAAGATACCGGTCCCCGGCGCCGTCTTATCTGCCCCGAAGGGTCGGTTGAGCGTAAACGAACAGGCCACGGCATTGCCGTTCTGATCGACGGTGACCAACGACACGCCGTCATGGCGGCCGCGCGCTGAATAATCGATAATCGCCGCGCCATTCCCCGTAGCGCCAACTTTCGCAAACGCGCCCGAAGCCGCTTCGGCCAGCAGCTTTACACGCTCGCCCGCACTGCCATCGGAATAACGGTCATTGTTATCGCCGGTCTCCCAAAGCCGCGCCGCCACCGCGCCGCCGTCCACGGGGCCTGGCGGGAAGTAGATCAAGTCATTGCCGATTTCAAATTGTAGCGGCTTGAGGATATTCGGTCGGTACTCGCGCAGATCGTCAGCGGTCATGGCCGCGCCGGTACTTTGGATCGCCTCGGCGATTTGCCGTCCCAACGCGCCGTTATAAAACTCGCCGGCACCGCGCGTGCGTACCAGCGTCAACACCGCCGCCAACTCGATCTGGCGGACGACGCGGCCCTCGGTAATATCGCTGCCGTCGAGGCCGAAGATTTGCCGCGCCTCGGCATCCCCCGCCAACGTGCCTGCCGCAGTCTGCAAATCGCGGGCAAAAGCACGCGATATGGCATGTCCATCGCGCGCGAAACTTTCCGCCGGCACCAGGAGGTCAGCCCAGTTAAGCCGGCCATAGCGTGCGTGTAGCAGCGCCATTCCCCGTACATTGGCCGGTATGGCGACAGTGGCGTTGCGGCCGCCATTGGCCGGCGTAACGGGTAGAAACTCAACCGCCTCGACCCGGCTGTTCGGCCGATCGTGGACCAGACACACGCCGCCACCACCTAGGCTGGCGCCGCCGGGCTTGGTGACCGCCATGGTGAAATAGGCCGCCACCGCCGCGTCGGCGGCGCTGCCGCCGGCCGACAACACATCGCGGCCAATCAGGGCGGCACGCGGCTCATCGACCATAATCCCGCCGAAAAACCCGTCGACGAATCCGGCCTGGCCCTCTTCCAGACCATTACCGGTGCACGCGCTCAGCCCCAGCGCTAGAATCAAGGGTAGTTTTCGACCTAATTGACGCCACATTCGTGTGTACCTAGTTTGTTGTAATTGCACTGGAGCTTGCGCCTATGCGCGGAATTGTTCGATTTCTTTCTGTGGCGATCATACTGACTGCCCTGACAACCGCACCAGCGGAAAGTCAGGGTAACGGGATAAGGCTTGTCCGCGACGCGGAAATTGAAAATATCATCCGGCGCTACGCGACGCCAATTTTCACTGCGGCCGGCCTTTCCGCAGATGACGTCAATATCCATCTGGTTCGCGACAACCGCCTGAATGCCTTCGTCGCGGGCGGTCAGCGGCTGTTTATTAACACCGGATTGTTGATGCGCGCGGAAAGCCCCAACGCCGTCATCGGCGTCATCGCCCACGAGGCGGGCCACATCGCCGGCGGTCACTTAGCCCGTATTCAGGACGAATTACGTAATGCCGAGCTCAAATCGATTATCGCGGCGGTCATCGGCGTCGCGGTTGGGGCAGCGACGGGCGACGGCGGGGCGGCCAGCACGATCATTCTCGGTGGACAAGGTGCCGCAATTACGGATCTGCTGAAATACAGCCGCACACAAGAGGCCGCAGCGGACGCAGCGGCACTAAAATATCTCGACGCGACGGGACAATCGTCGGCCGGGTTGGCCGATTTCTTCCGGCTGTTGCAGGCTGATATTCGCCTCCAGGGCGGCCGCGAACACCCCTATTTATCAAGCCATCCACTGACCACCGACCGAGTGAGCGTGGTCGATAACCACCTCTCGCTGTCGCGTTATGCCAATGCGCCAATTCCCCGGCAGCAGTTCATCGACCATCTGATGATGCGCGCCAAACTGATCGGCTTTACCCAGCCGCTCGACACGGTGCTGCGAGTATATCCGGAGACCAATAATTCGATACCGGCGCGCTACGCCCGGTCCACGGCCTATTATCTGGAAGGCAGTCTGGCGAAGGCGGTTCCCTTGATCGAAAGTATGATCAGCGAGTTTCCCCAAAACCCCTATTTCCATGAGCTCAAAGGCCAGATGCTGTTCGAGAATGGCCGCATCAAGGAATCGTTAGAGCCCTACCAGAAGTCGGTCGAGCTGGCGCCGGATGAACCGCTTCTTCGCACCGCCCTGGCGCGGGCCCAGATCGAGACTGGTGATGAAAGCCTTCTGGAAGACGCTAGAGTCCATTTGGAAACCGCCGCCGGGCGGGAACCGGAGATGCGCGAGATTTGGCGGTTAACGACGATCGTTAACGGCCGCCTTGGAAAATTCGGTCAAATGGCCCTGTCCCAAGCCGAATACGAGCTGCGCGGCGGCGAGTATGTCGCCGCAAGAGGACTGGCCGACCGGGCCATCGACCAATTGGCAACCGGCTCTCCGGGCTGGCTGCGGGCGCAGGATATTCGCGCCGAAGCCCAGCAACGCATTAACTCTAAATAACAATAACAGTCACCTTTGCGTTACAGACGGGCGCAACGTCTTGCTTCGTTAACGCCTGCTCGACCATGATCCGGCCACACGCGGAATTTTAGGAGCTAGCATGTTAAAAGGTTCAACTGGTGCGACCATTGTCGCGGTATTGATGGTCGCGCTTGTCGCCCTGGCAATCCTGGTACCCGGTGAGCAAACTAGCGAGCAGACCGCAGACGCCCCGGTCGCTGCTGCCAATGAAGGCGCCTTGCCCGGCAATGGGGGGGCCTTCTCAGCGCTGCAGACCAACGAGGTTCGCAACACGGTGCGCGAATATATTCTGGAAAACCCGCAAGTTATTGTCGAAGCTCTGGAATCGGTCCAAACGCAGCGCCAACAGACCGAGGGCCGCCGCCGGCAAAACGCCGTAACCGCCCGCGCCGACCAATTGTTCAAATCGCGCAGTGATCCCAGTGTCGGCAGCGCCGACGCGTCGGTGACCATCGTCGAATTCTTCGACTATCAGTGCCCCTATTGCCGCCGCATGGCGCAACAGCTCGCCAAGCTGAACGAGGAAGATCCCGATCTGCGGATCGTCTACAAGGAATTCCCGGTCTTCGGTCCGGCCTCGACATTGGCCGCCCGCGCTGCCGTGGGCGCCATGCGCCAGGGCAAGTACGAAGAATTCCATCTCGCTTTGATGGGGGTTCGCGGCGCGCCGTCTGAACGCACGATTTTCCGGGTGGCGGAGCGCATCGGCCTCGATGTCGGCCGCCTGCGCGCCGACATGAATTCGGCGACCCCGACACGCCTGTTCCAGCGAAATCGCCAATTGGCGCAGGAACTTGGCATACGCGGCACGCCGGCCTTCGTAATCGGCGACCAGGTCATTCCAGGCGCCATCGATATCGGCCGGCTAAGAGCGCTGATCGCCGAACAGCGCGCCGGCTAAGCCTCGGCGTCGGGCTGCACCTCAGGCAAGGCCTTCTGGAAAGCCTCTAGGGCGAGGCATGTGGCATTGATGCGCATGGCCGTGGGATAGCCCGACATGTCGCAACCGAAACGCTCGGCGTTGTAAATCTGGGGTATCAGGCAGCAATCGGCCATGGTTGGCGCGTCGCCGTGGCAAAACGCACCGGTTTCGGTATGTCCCGCAAGCATTCCCTCTAGGCCGCTCATGCCTTCGGCGATCCAGTGCTTGTACCAGGCATCGTTGCGCGTTGCTTCGTCAGCATCGAATACTTGGTCGATATGGCGCAGAACACGCAGATTGTTCAGCGGGTGAATGTCGCAGGCGATGGCGTCCGAGATTGCCCGCACCCGGGCGCGCCCCGCGGCATCACCCGGCATAAGGCGCGGCATATCGGGACGGGTTTCATCGAGATACTCGATGATCGCCAACGATTGAGTCACCACCGTGCCATCATCGTCGACCAGTGTTGGAACAAGTCCTTGCGGATTAACCGCCAAGTATGTTTCCGACCGCTGGTCCTTTCGACGCAGATGGATCGACTCCTGATCTGCCCCTAACCCTTTGATATTAAGCGCAATTCTGACACGAAAAGCCGCCGAAGACCGGTAATAATCGTATAGTTTCATTGATCTCTCTCCCGCGATTTTTCGGCCCTAGGCCAGGTTATAAATTTGCAGCGGTGGAACCTTGTCGGCCGGTTCGAACTGGAAGACACGGCCATAGAAGGTGAGCTCAGCCACCAGCGCCCGCTCGACATTTTCTGCTTTGCGGAAACCATGCCCCTCGCCTTCGAACGCCAGATAGGCGACCGGAATGCCCTTCGCCTTCAACGCGTCGACCATGGTTTCGGCCTGATTGGGCGGCACCACCTTGTCGTTCAGCCCTTGTAGGAAAATAACCGGACAATCGAGCTGGTCGGTGTAGTTGATCGGCGACCGCTCGCGGTAGAGCGCCTCGCTTTCCGGCAAGGGGCCGACTATTCTGTCGAGATAACGGCTTTCGAATTTGTGGGTATCACGGGCCAACGCATCACCGATGCCATAATGGCTGGCCCCGGCGGAGAACGTATCGCGAAATGTAAGCGCGGCTAGCGTGGTAAAGCCACCGGCACTACCGCCACGAATCATCAGCCGCGCCGGATCGGCGACGCCCCGCGCGACAAGGAACTCAGCCCCGGCGACCATATCGTCGACATCGGCGACGCCCCAATTGCCGTATAGAGCCTCGCGGTAGGCACGCCCGAAGCCGGTGCTGCCACGGTAGTTAACATCGAGCACGGCAAAGCCGCGGCTGGTCCAAAATTGAATGGACAAGTTAAGCGCGGCTGACGCGGCTCCGGTCGGGCCGCCATGGCCGCGCACGATCAACGGCGGCAATTCACCCTTTGGCGCCTTATAGTCGCGATTCTCCGGCGCATAGTAAAAGCCGTACGACGTCGCACCGTCCGTGGTGGGAAATGCAATCGACTCAGGCTCGGATATGAAACCCGCATCGAGATCGACCACACTCGAATAACGCAGAACCGTATACTCGCCTGAGGGAATATCGAGGCGCACCAGTTGCGGCGCCATGGTCGCCGAGGACCCCACGAACAGCACTGTGTCACCGCTCACGCGGACCCCGGAAATATCGCTATAGGGCAATTCGAAGGCCTCGAAACGGTCACCGGAAATGGTGCCCAACTGCCACACACCAGCCTGCGCGCGGCTGGCGATAATCCGCCCGTCGCCGGCGATGCCATAGGTCGACATGCCAAACGCCCATTGGGGGAGCCCCAGCTCGGCGTCTATGGGCGACACCGGTAATACGCCCTGGCTGGAGGTCGTATAGAGGTTCCACCAATTGCTGCGATCGGAGACGAAGGTCAGTTCACCATCGGCCGACCATTCCGGCTGAAAGATCGATTCCCCCGGTCCGCCGGCGATTTTTTCCGGCGTGCCGATGGCGCCGCCCTCGTCGATCGGCGCCATCCACAGGGTGGTGCCATCCCACGGCATGTTGGGATGATCCCAGCTGATCCATGCCAAACGCTCACCGGCTGCATCGATGCGCGGGCTGGCGACAAAATCATGTTCGCCATCCAAGACCTCGATGGTTCGCCCTTCCAGATTGACAGCGACCAACTCATTACGTGGCTCCCCGGCCCCCGAATGATCTTCGCGCACGCAAATCAGCCGTGTCCGGCGACGGTCCAGTTGCATGTCGGCGAAGCGTCCGCCCGCCTCCGGGGTCACCGCGCGGGGTGTGTCCCCGGGTCGTTGGCAATAAATGCGCTGGGTATCGAAGTTCACGAAATAGACTTCACCGTCGGCAATCAGCGCCGCGCCACCACCATATTCGTGAACCTGGCTGCGCACGTTAAACCCTGTCGGGGTCATGTCTTCCGACTTACCATCGGCGTGACGCACGATCACCGTGCGTCCCCCTTCGGCGGGGCGGCCTTCGAGCCAGTAAAAGGTCTCATTCTCGATGGCCAGCGAACTCAACGAAATCGTCGTGCCGGCGATCAAATTCGCCGTAATCGGAGATTTCCACGTGCCGTAAGGCGCGGTATCGGGTTTGTTTTCGGCCATTATATACTTGTTATAGAAGAACCAGGGCGGCAAGCCCCAGAAAAGCGACAAACCCTACGACATCGGTCACCCCGGTCAAGACCACAGTCGAGGCAATCGCCGGGTCGACGCCGAGCCGATCGAGCACAAGGGGGGTGGCGATGCCGGCAAATCCCGCCGCAATCAAGTTGATGATCATCGCCGCAGCGATGACAGCGCCGATCTCCACATCGCCAAACCACAGCCATGCCACCGGTCCCATAATGGCGGCGAACAACAAGCCATTAAT
>JABDJY010000158.1 GCA_013003285.1 Alphaproteobacteria bacterium
GGAGCCGCGCGCGGCAATTGCCATCACGATTCGTCGACCGGCCACTACACGCTACACACGACGACCCAAAATCCGCACGTTATCCGCCTGCTCATGGGCGCGTTCGTGTTGCAAATCCCCGAACACAAACTGCGTATTATCTCACACGATGTGGGTGGCGGGTTCGGCTCGAAGATTTTCCATTACGCCGAAGAAGCCATCCTCACTTGGGCCTCGGCCAAGATCACGCAGCCGGTCAAATGGGTGGCGGAACGGTCGGAATCCTTCATCACCGACGCCCATGGCCGCGATCATGAAACCACGGCGGAATTGGCGCTAGATAACGACGGCAAGTTCTTGGGTCTGCGCGTCGCCACCAAGGCGAATATCGGCGCTTATCTGTCGACCTTCGGGTCGAGCGTGCCGACCTATCTCTACGCCACCCTGCTGGCCGGCGTGTACACCACCCCGGCGATCTATTGCGAAGTGAAGACCGTGTTCACCAATACGGTACCCATCGATGCCTATCGCGGCGCCGGGCGTCCGGAATGCACCTATCTGCTCGAGCGGTTAGTGAACAAGGCAGCGCGTGAGACCAGCATCGATCCGGTGGAAATTCGTAAAAAGAACATGATCCAGGCGGATCAATTCCCTTACCAGACGCCGGTCGCCCTGCAATATGACGTGGGCGACTATCCGACGGCCTTCAACACCGCGCTCCAGGCCGCCGATTACGACGGCTTTGCCGCCCGGCGGGCCCAATCAGAGGCCAATGGCAAACAGCGCGGCATCGGCATTTCGACCTATATCGAAGCCTGCGGCATCGCGCCGTCGGCGGTAGCTGGCGCACTTGGCGCCCGCGCCGGCCTTTATGAATCGGCCCAGGTGCGGGTGCATCCGACCGGCTCGGTTACTGTCTATACCGGTACTCATTCTCACGGTCAGGGCCACGAGACGACTTTCGCCCAACTGGTGTCGGAAAGCTTCGGCATTCCGGCCGATCAGGTCCAAATCAGCCACGGCGACACCGGCGAAGTCCAATTCGGCATGGGCACCTACGGTTCGCGCTCCATGGCGGTCGGCGGCCCCGCGATCCTCAAGGCCTGCAATAAGGTCATCGAGAAAGCCAAGAAGATCGCGGCGCATATTCTCGAAGCCTCGGAAGCCGATATCGAGTTCACCGATGGGGTGTTCCGGGTGTCCGGCACCGATCGGGAATTGGCCTTCGCCGAAGTCTCGCTGGCGGCCTACGTGCCCCATAATTATCCGATCGAAGAGATCGAGCCGGGCCTCGACGAAAACGCCTTCTACGACCCGCTCAATTTCAGTTTCCCGGCGGGGTGTCATATCTGCGAGGTCGAGGTCGATCCCGAAACTGGGGTGATCGATGTGGCCAACTTCACGGCTGTCGACGATGTCGGCCGGGTAATCAACCCGATGATCGTCGAAGGCCAGGTGCATGGCGGGGTCGCCCAGGGAATTGGTCAGGCGTTGCTGGAAGGCTGCGTTTACGACGATGCGGGCCAGCTTTTGACCGGCTCCTACATGGATTACACCATGCCCAGGGCCGACGATCTGCCCAACCTCAATGTGGGTACCCAGAGCGTCATGGGCGCCTCCAATCCGTTAGAGGTCAAGGGTGTCGGCGAAGTGGGCGCGATCGGCTCGCCGCCGGCGGTCATCAACGCAATCCTAGACGCACTGGCGCCCTTGGGCGTCGACGATATATCCATGCCCGCCACACCGTCGAAGGTTTGGCAGGCTATTCAGAACGCTTAGTTTAAGGTTCGGCAAAACGCCGAACGGCAGGGAGGAACAATATGTATAATTTCAACTATCAGAAAGCGAGCTCTCGCGATGATGCGGTCGCCGCGCAATCGTCCGCCGAGGATGGCAGCTATCTCGCCGGCGGCATGACGCTGATCCCGACCCTGAAACAGCGTTTGGCCCAGCCCAGCGATGTCATCGATCTGTCCGAGATCAGCGACCTTATGGGCATTTCCGACGATGGTGGCTCGATCACCATTGGCGCCATGACCAACCACGCAACCGTGGCCGATTCCGATGTGGTCAATTCGAAAATACCGGCGCTGGCCGCCCTGGCCGGACATATCGGCGACCCCCAGGTGCGCAATCGCGGTACCATCGGCGGCTCCATCGCCAATAACGATCCCGCCGCCGACTATCCGGCCGGCTGCGTCGGGCTCAACGCCACGATCATCACCAACAAGCGTGAAATTCCGGCCGAAGATTTCTTCACCGATCTGTTCGAAACTGCGCTTGAAGAGGGCGAACTGGTCACCGCCGTCAGCTTCCCCATTCCCGACAAGGCGGCCTACGCCAAGTTTCCCAACCCGGCCTCGCGCTACGCCATTGTCGGCGTCATGGTGGCGCAGACCGGTGGCGAGACCCGCGCTGCGGTGACCGGCGCCAGCCAGTCCGGCGTGTTCCGCGCCGCCGATATCGAGGCAGCTTTGGGCAGTGGCTTGGACGCCGCGGCGGCCAAGGCGGTCAAAGTGTCGGCCGACAACCTCAATGCCGATATTCACGCCTCGGCGGAATACCGCGCCCATCTGATTTCGATCATGGCCAGCCGGGCTGCGGCTGCGGCAGGCTGATCGTCAAATCATAGCGTTAACATCGGCCGAGGCCCCTCCAACGGGCTTCGGCCGATTTTTATGCTCCCTTGGCCTGTTCCCGCGAGTGAGCTATATCAACGCCCATATTCGCCCCAGCGGGTTTAATATAAACACACCGAAAAATGCCCCCGCGGCGCCGTTTTGCTGACCTCCAACATCGCGAGCGAACGTTGACCAAAATTCCCGATAACGTCGAGTCCACCGTCGAACTGCTCTCTAAAGGCAGCTATATCGCCGACCGCAGCCTGGGCACCGCCGTCCATCTGGCGTTACAGCTCCACCGGCCGCTGTTTCTCGAAGGCGAAGCCGGTGTCGGCAAGACCGAGATCGC
>JABDJY010000229.1 GCA_013003285.1 Alphaproteobacteria bacterium
GGTCATCACCGCCGAGCTCAACCGCCTAATCGCAGGCGACCATGCGGTCGCGGCGGAGTGGATCAGCGACGACGAACTGGCGGCACAGCCGGAACTGGTCAAGACCATGAGCGTGCAGCCGCCAACCGGTGCCGGACAGGTGCGCCTGATCCGCGTCGAAGGCCACGATCTGCAGCCTTGCGGCGGCACCCATGTGGCGCGCACCGGCGAGATCGGCCCGGTGACCGTGACCAAGATCGAGAAAAAAGGTCGCCAGAATCGACGCGTTTCCGTTTCCCTGAATGAATAATTAAAACAATATCTTAAAAGGTTTTTCCAATGTCCTATATAAACAATGACGCGCTAGTCGATGCCGCTTGGGTCGCCGACCATCTGGACGATCCGCAGGTTCGGATCGTCGACGGCACCTGGCACCTGCCGCCCACCGGCCGCAACGGCCGCGAGGAATATGACGCCAGCCACATTCCCGGCGCGGTCTATTTCGACATCGACGCGATCTCCGACCCGGACAGCAGTCTGCCCCACATGATGCCGACGGCTGAGGCTTTCGCCGCCGCGGTGGGCGCCATGGGGATCAGCAATGATCACCGGGTCATCGTCTATGATGCCGATGGTCTGTTTTCGGCGCCCCGGGTGTGGTGGATGTTCCGCGCCTTCGGCCATGACAATGTCGCCGTGATGACCGGCGGCTTTACGGCGTGGAAGAACGCCGGAAACCAGGTCACGGCGGAAGTGCCGTCGCCGGCGGCGGAAACGTTCAAAGCCCAGCTCAACGCCAATATGGTGCGCTCGAAGGTGCAGATCAGCGCCAATCTCGACAGCGGCGCCGAGCTCGTCCTCGACGCCCGCGCTTCCAGCCGCTTCGCCGGCAAAGACCCGGAATTCCGCCCCGGCGTGCAGCCCGGCCATATCCCCGGCTCGGGCAATCTGCCCTATGGCGAAATCGTCGATGCCGAAACTGGCACATTTGCGTCAAGCACCGATCTGCGCAACGCCTTCGACGCCACCGGCGCGACCGGCGTCCAGCCGGTTATCACCACTTGCGGGTCGGGCATCACCGCCTGCATTCTCGGCCTCGGCATGCACCTGATCGGCCGCGACAATTGGGCGATCTATGACGGGTCGTGGACCGAATGGGGCGGCAGCGACGACACCCCCATCGAAGCCGAGGACTAAGTCTTTGAGCGATAAGAAAGAGCCGCGCGACGAGACAAAACTGGTCAGCGGCGGCCGCGATCCGCACGCCAATTTCGGCATCGTAAACCCGCCGGTCTACCACGCCTCCACCGTTCTCACGCGGACCTTGGCCGAGTGGCGCGCGCGCGATCCCATGAACGACATCGTCTATGGCCGCGTCGGCACGCCGACCCAGCGGGCGCTGGAAGAAGCGGTTGCCCTGGTGGAAGGCGGCGACCGGGCCATCGCCACGGCCTCTGGGCTTGGCGCCATTACCGTTGCGCTGACCTCGTTCACCAAGGCCGGCGATCATATTCTGATGACCGACAGCGCCTATTTCCCGGCGCGCGCCTTCTGTAACAATGTGCTGGCTAAATACGGCGTCGAGACGACCTTCTACGACCCGCAGATCGGCGGCGGCATCGCCGAGTTGATCCAGGACAACACCACCATCGTCTACACCGAGGCCCCCGGCTCGCTGACCTTCGAGATGCAGGATATTCCCGCCATCGCAGAAGCCGCCCACGCGCGCGGCGCCATCGTCATGCACGACAATACCTGGGGCACGCCGTTATTCTTGAAGTCGTTCGAAAAAGGCATCGACGTCTCGATCCACGCGGCGACCAAATATATCGTCGGCCATTCCGACGCCATGCTCGGTATCTTGGTCACCAAGGACGAACATTTCGAAACCCTGTTCAAGGGATTCCGCTCCTCGGGCCAGCATGCCGCGCCGGACGATTGCTATCTGGCACTGCGTGGCTTGCGCACCATGGGCGTGCGCTTGAAGCAGCATCAGGCGAACGCGACCACCCTGGCCCACTGGCTGGAGGCCCGGCCCGAGGTCGGGCAGGTTCTCTATCCGGCGCTGGAGAGCCATCCCGGCCACGAACTGTGGAAACGCGATTTTCTCGGCGCGACCGGCCTGTTCTCGATCATCCTCGACCGCCATTATGACGACGACGCGCTGGGCGCCATGCTCGACCATCTGGATCTATTCGCCATGGGCGCCAGCTGGGGCGGCTACGAATCATTGATCCTACCCGGCGCGCCGCCGCGCACCGCGACCAAGTGGGAGCCGGCGGGCACTTTGTTGCGCCTGCATGTGGGCCTGGAACATAGCGACGATCTGATCGCCGATCTCGAGGCCGGTTTCGCGCGGCTTAAGGCGGCCGTCTAGTCGGAACTATCCGCCAAATTGCTTTGCGCTTCGGCGTGAGTTTCGAAGATATGAGACGACACCTTGCGATCGCTGAGTTCCTTGCCCAGTTTGAGGCGCATGAAGCCGCTCGTGGTGTAGCGCGAAACGCCAAGATAATAGGTCTCTTCGACGTGGCGCACCGTGTCCATATAGGCATCCATGATTTCCGGATCGGCCTCGAAGCGATCGTAGTTCACGATCGAATAAACGCGCTTGTTGAGGGGCGCCAATAAATCATCGACCGCGGTTCTGATACGATCGATATCCTCCTGGGAGCGCACCCGCATGCCGGCATAGTTCATAAATACCGTGTTGGAAGCTTCGTCATAAGTCAGCCGGTCCTGAATACGAACATCGAGCATACGGTCGCGCAGGCCCATCGGCTCATCTTGGAAAATCGCCGCATCCATCGGCTGGACCTCACCAACAATCGGGGTGAACGGCAGCAGGTCGAGCACCTGGGTTTGGAGGTCGATCCCTGGCGCAATCTCGGTCAATTGCAAGCCGTCGCGGGTGAGCCGAAAAACACAGCGTTCGGTCACATAGACGACATCCTTGTCATGGGCGGCAGCAAACGAACCGCTGAATGTAATCTGGCCGACAGTCTCGACGAACTTGGCGAATTTTCCTTCTTCGATTATCGAAATTTGTCCGCCACCCACTTCGGCCTTGAAGCCACCCGAGGTGAATGTACCGACAAAAACCACCTTCTTGCTGTTCTGGCTGATATTGATGAAGCCGCCGCACCCCGATAGGCGCTTACCGAACTTGCTGGCGTTAACGCTGCCCGCAAGATCGCACTCGGCAAACCCCAACACGGCAATGTCGAGGCCACCACCATCGATCAGATCGAACTGGTAGGGATGATCGATGGTCGCGTTGAAGTTTAAGGCAGCGCCAAAATCCCAACCGCCGAGCGGCACACCGCCAATCACCCCAGGGTCGATACAAAATGTGAGCAAATCCTGTATGCGTTCCTCGCCGGCCACGGCGCCGACCGCATCGGGCGTGCCGACACCCAAATTGACAATGCTGTTGGGGAGTAATTCCAAGGCGGCGCGGCGTACGATCACTTTCTTTTCATCGAGCGGCAGCTGCTTCATGTTTTCCATCGGCACCCGCAGCTCTCCCGACAGGGCCGGGTTGTAGCCAGTAGCATAGGTCTGACTGTGATATTCGGGCTCCGCGACGATCACGGCATCAACTAGGATGCCCGGCACACGCACCCGCCGCGCATCCAACGTTCCCGCTTCAGCGATCCGTTCGACCTGACACAGCACGACGCCACCGGAATTGTGGACCGCCAAGGCCAGTGAAAGCGTCTCCAGACGCAGTGATTCTTTCTCGATGGTGATGTTGCCGTCCGGGTCTGCGGTGGTGCCGCGAATGAGCGCGACATTGATCGGGAAGCCTTTAAAGAACAGCGTTTCCTGACCGGCCAAAGTCACCAGTTCGACCAGGTCCTCGGAAGCCGCCTGGTTGACCTTGCCGCCTTCGACACGCGGATCAACGAAGGTACCAATACCGACATTGGAGAGCGTGCCAGGCTTTCCCGCTGCAATGTCACGATATAGGTGCGTGATAGCCCCTTCGGGGAAATTATAGGCCTCAATCTTGTTATCGACGGCGAGGGTTTCGATCTTTGGGATCAGTCCGTAATGGCCGCCGATCGTGCGTTTCAGCAGACCCTCATGGCCGAGATAGTTGAGGCCCTTTTCCTTCCCGTCGCCCTGGCCGCCGGCCCACATAAGGGTCAAATTCTGCGGTGAATTGGTCTTCAGGAACCGCGCCTCGAGCGAGCAGAACAACAATTCGGGCGTGCCGTTGCCGCCATATCCGGAACTGGCGACCACGTCGCCGTCCTGCACCAACGCGACCGCGTCTTCGGCCGAAATGACCTTCTTAAATGCCTGGACTGCCACGACTCTCCCCCTCCTACGGCGAACATGTTGCCCCGAACACTAGGACTGAACACGCGTACCCACCAAAAGTAGCCGTAGCAGTACGGGTGTCAACGCCGTCGTCACCACGGCGGTAATCACCAGGGCTGAGAATAGGTTCCCGACGATCGGATCGCCTTGGGGGTTTTCGAATACGCCGGCGGTCAGTGCGATACTGATAATCACCAGTTCGACCGCGCCGCGACCGCCCATGCCGACCCCGATGGCGGCAGCGTCGCGGCGTCCCAACCCCGACCATAGCGCCGGCAAGCCAGCACCGAGCAACTTGCCGAGAAAGGCGATCACGACCAATCCGGCGAGAAACCATGGCACGGCGAAAAAAGCGCCGAGGTCGAGCTGCATGCCAATCCACGCAAAGAAAACCGGCCCAAGGATTCCCAGGGTCACCGGTTCAAGTATGCTCTTTTGGCGCTCATAGGCGTCCGCCCCCACCTGGCCCGGTTCGAAGAACAGACCCGCCATGAACGGGCCGAGCACGAAATGCAT